>CAZIPQ010000113.1:0-6947 GCA_964541165.1 uncultured Muribaculum sp. | reverse complement strand
GACGTACCGAAGTACAACCGCGACCACCATTATGGCAAGCTGTCGGGACGAAACATCGACGAGCTGCTGGCCACCACACGCGAGCTCGACGGACAGCAGGAGAAACGCAATCCCGCCGACTTCGCCTTATGGAAAAAAGCCGCGCCTGAACATATCATGCACTGGCCGTCGCCCTGGAGCGAAGGTTTCCCCGGATGGCACCTTGAGTGTTCGACCATGGGCGAGAAGTATCTCGGCACCCATTTTGACATTCACGGCGGCGGCATGGACCTGATGTTCCCCCATCACGAATGTGAGATAGCCCAGTCGGTGGCTCACAACGGCGAGGAGACCGTACATTACTGGATGCACAACAACATGATCACCATCGACGGCAAGAAGATGGGCAAGAGCTACGGTAATTTCATCACCCTCGATCAGTTCTTCAAGGGTGATCATCCGAAGCTTGAGCAACCCTACTCGCCGATGACGATACGCTTCTTCATACTTCAGGCCCAGTACCGCAGCACGCTCGACTTCAGCAACGAAGCTCTGCAGGCTGCCGAAAAGGCGCTCAACCGCATGCTTGAGGGCTACAGCCGCCTCCAGGATCTGCATCCGAGCGACAAGTCGACCATCGACGTTAGCTCGCTGCGCGCCAAGTGTTACGAAGCCCTTGACGATGACCTCAATACCCCCATGGTGATCGCCCATCTGTTTGAAGCATGCCGTCTTATCAATCAGGTTAAGGACGGAAATGCCTCAGCGACAGCCGAAGATATCGAGGAGCTGAAGAGTCTTTTCAATACATTCCTCATCGAAATACTCGGCATCCGCACCGAAATCGGAGGCTCGGGTGATGTAGCAAAGGCGATAAAGCCTTTTGAGGAGGCAGTTGACCTGCTGCTCGATATGCGCGCCAAGGCCAAGGCGTCAAAAGACTGGGCCACAAGTGACTTGATACGCAACCGCCTGACCGAAATAGGATTTGAGATAAAAGATACTAAGGACGGAGCAGAGTGGACGCTGAAATCATAAAATCAGGAGCATGGAAGGGCCACGTGGCCCTTCTGTTTGCTCACATGATATGGGGCTTCATGTCCCCTATTTCCAAAAGCGTGCTGCTCAGCGGAGAAGTGTCGGCGATCGCGCTGTCGACACTCCGTATCGGCGGCGGTGCATTTCTCTTTCTGATCATGGGCCCTCTCCTGCCCCGCTCTATCGCTCCGCGTGAGCATATCGACAGGAGCGACTGGCCGATGATATTTCTGGCAGGACTGGTTATGATAGCCCTCAACCAGGGCCTGTTCATCACGGGAGTAGCTTACACGAGCCCGCTTGACGCGACTGTCATGGCCACCACTACCCCTATCATTACCCTGATCCTCGCCACGATATTCCTGTCAATGCCGATGACCCTGCTTAAAGTGATAGGTGTGGCGATAGGTCTCGGCGGTGCGCTGCTGCTTGTTTTCACAGGCCACACCGGCAGCCGCGAGCTTGCGCCTAACCCGGCGCTTGGCAATACGATGGTGTTCGTGGCTCAGGTATGCGCCTCGATCTACTATGTATTCTTCATGAGGCTTATCCGCAAATATGCCCCGTGGACACTGATGAAATGGATGTTTATATGTGCCGCCGTAGTGTATATACCGGCCACATATCCATGGTGGAGCGAACTGCGTCCGCTTGCCATGAGCACTCCCGTTGTTCTCGGCATCGCTTATGTAGTGGTGCTGTCCACTTTCCTCACCTATCTTCTCTTGCCTTTCGCCCAGCGGTTGCTGAAACCCACCGTTGTAAGTATGTACACTTATTTCCAGCCGGTGTTTTCGGCAGCATTGTCGGCCATACTCGGTATCGCCGTGTTTGGCGTTGACAAGATTATAGCCACAGTGCTGATTTTGGTTGGTGTCGGTATCGTAACCCGCTCTCCCGGACCACGCATTAAACCATCGGCTGATACGGTCTCAGGCAATGGACGTTCTTGAATTTGCCGAATTAGTAATCGACCAGTTACCCTACGAGCCCACCTCACAGCAGGTGGAGCTCGTAGCGGCACTGTCGCGCTTCTGTTCGCGCAACACTCCTTCCGACACCGTTTTCCTGCTTAACGGATATGCCGGCACCGGCAAGACTTCACTTTGCGCCGCTCTTGTAAGAGCGCTTCACTCGGTCGGCATAGGTACGGTGCTGCTTGCACCCACAGGACGCGCCGCCAAAGTGTTCAGCGCCTTCGCGTCAAGCCCTGCTTACACTATCCACCGCCGCATTTACTCCGTGAGCGGCAACGGTATCGCCTCGCCACGTGAGTTGCGTGTGGCCGAAAACCGGTCACACAATACGGTGTTTATCGTAGACGAGGCCTCGATGATCGGCGATGACAGCGCCTCAGGCCATCTGCTTGAACATCTTGTACATTACGTGTATTCAGGTGTCAACTGCCGCATGATCATGCTCGGAGATACGGCACAGCTGCCGCCGGTAGGTTGTGACGAGAGTCCGGCAATGAATGTCAAGGCTCTGAAAGCCCTCGGGCTGCGCGTTAACCGGGCAACACTGACGGCCACGGTGCGACAGGCATCCGATTCCGGCATATTATACAATGCCACGTGGCTTCGCCGTGCCATGAAGACCGATCCTCTTCCTGATCCGAAGCTGACCGAGACCCCGTTTGACGATGTGGCCGCAGTTACCGGGGAAGAGCTTGAAGATGTGCTCAACGACTGTTATTCGTCGGTCGGTGTGAGTCAGACAATCTTAATCACGCGTTCCAACCGGCGCGCCACCCAGTTCAATCTCGCAGTGCGTTCCCGTGTGCTCTATTTTGAAGAAGAGCTGTGTGCCGGCGACATGCTGCTGGTCGCCAAAAACAATTATTTCTGGAGCAAGGATGTAAAGGGACTCGACTTCATAGCCAACGGCGACATGGCCGTTGTTGAAAAGGTATACGGCACTGAGGAACGTTACGGGCTGCGCTGGGCCGACATACGTATGCGGCTGCTTGACCGCGACATCACAGTTGACTGCAAGATAATGCTCGACACGCTGACCGACGAGGAGGCCATGCTGTCACGAGCCCGTATTCTCGACCTGTACGAAGCTATCCTACGCGAGGACACCGACCCTAAGGCCACAATGAATTCCAAGGCGGCCGACGCCATGAAGAGTCCCTATTTAAACGCGCTTCAAGTAAAATATGCCTATGCCGTCACCTGCCATAAGGCCCAGGGCGGACAATGGGCCAAAGTCATTATAGATCTCGGCTACATTGCTCCTGAAGCGATGGGCATGGAGTTTTACCGCTGGCTTTATACTGCCGTCACCCGTGCCACCTCAACCCTTTATCTGCTCAATCCATCGATCACTGTACGCTGATCCTTGTCGGCGATTATTGAGCCGAGGATGCGTGATAAGCGCGCGGCTCCTGAGGAGCTCAGATGATCGGAGTCATGAAAATCCTCAGGGCCGAAATAGGGCGAAGCCATGAAATCGTAGTACTCGGCACCGTACTTCTCACACAATTCCGCTATCAGTACATGCATATCCTCAAGACGCCCGCTGTCGAGGTTGTCACGATAGGTAGTCCATGCCGGAGCCGTTATCATGATGACTCGTATGTCATGCTTCCGGCATATCTCAAGCAGCTTTTCAGCCCACTTCAGGTTATATTCCTCATACTCTTTTGTCGCGGCATGATGGCGGGCCGCCGCCAAAGGACCGTCGGCATCGCGCTCGGCATCACTGAGCGGCTCGGCATAATCGAGCCCATAACCGCGGCTGTCACATCCGGGCATAGGCTTCCCGAGTATCAGATTGCGTATCTTGGATGAAAACACGCTGAATTTAGACATTTCCAGGCCATAGCGCGACCACAGCGGATACTTGTCGACACCCATATAGAGCCGGTAGTAGATCTCATACCACCACTCATCGCCCTTCTCAAAGGGAGGATCCCAGAACGAGGCATACGACACATTGACAATCACCGTATGCAGCCGCGGCATGTGTGGAAGCGCCTGTTCAAGCAGCCTTACGTCATATTCGAAATTCTGCGACACGTTGGCCAGATTAAACACATCATAACCTGTCACCGAATCCGGGATTATGCCATAATAGTCGTGCGATGAACCCAGCACAAGCACATTTACCGAGTCAGCGTCACTGCCATTGATGAAATGCTCCTTGACAGCATAGGAATTGGAAATGCTCCTAACCACCGCCTCACCGATAATCAGCGACACGATGACCATGACAGCAAAAACACCCGTAAGAATCAGAAACCGCCTCATGACATCAGAATTGGAAATAAATGAACTGTTCCTGCGTCCCCGAGAAAAAGAGGATCACCATAAACAAGACATAGTAGACCGTCCACCGTGCCCACCGGTGGCTCAACAGCCGGTCACCATCAACCGAGAGTCCGTGCGGAGCCTCGCGTTTGATCCAGTCGATCACGATAAGCACAGCAATCCATACAAGCGGCCACTTGCCCGGAAGCGGCGTAAACGTGAAGCCGGAAAACATGCCTTTCAGATACTCCCAGGCATCACCTACCGTAGCACATCGGTAAAGTATTCTCAGCACAGCCACGAGCAGGAATGTCCATCCCATGGCGAGTGACTCGCTGAAAGTAGGCAGCATGCGCCCCGATGCAACCGTGTCACGCATCTTGGATTTATTCTTACGCATTATCCTCGGGACAAACAGCAGCCCGTGACCCGCACCCCACATCACGTAGCCCCATGACGCACCATGCCAGAAGCCGCTTATCAGAAACACGGTCATCGTATTGACCACCGTACGCAGCTTACTGCATCGGCTGCCGCCCATCGGGAAATAAACATAGTCACGAAACCATGTCGTAAGCGAAATGTGCCACCGGCGCCAGAACTCACCGATATCGCGTGAGAAATACGGCACACTGAAATTCTGCATCAGCCGTATTCCGAACAGGCGCGCCGTGCCGATAGCAATATCGCTGTAGCCTGAAAAATCACCGTAGATCTGAAACGAGAAGCATATCACGCCTATCCACAGATTGACCGACCCGACGCTATGATAATCACTGAAAACAGAGTCGACAAGCACCGCACAATTATCGGCGACAACCATCTTCTTGAACAATCCCCACAATATGCGCCGCATGCCGTCGACAGCTCCGGCATAGTCAAAGGTGCGAATGGTCAGAAATTGCGGCAGCAGATTGGTAGCCCTCTCGATAGGGCCTGCCACAAGCTGCGGAAAGAAACTTATGAAGGCAAAAAAGGCGGCCACATCACGTGTTGGCCCGATCTTACGCTTATACACGTCGATCACGTAGCTCAGCGCCTGGAAAGTATAGAACGAGATACCGACTGGCAGCACAAGCCCAAGCGTGACGCTGTCAGCCATCACGCCCAGTGACCGCAGCAATGCCGTAAATCCCGCGGCAAAGAAGTCAAAGTATTTGAACAGGAACAGTATGCCGAGATTTACGGCCACATTTCCCCATAGTATGCAACGCCTGAATGTTTTACCCGGACCTTCCCGGCCGAGCACAATTCCGCCCAGGTAGCTGCACAGCGTGGTAAAGGCGATCAGTAACAGAAACCGCCAGTCCCACCAACCGTAAAACACGTAACTCGCCGCAACGATAAACACGTTGCGGGAGGTACGGGTATGGCACACCAGCCAGTATATCAGGAATACGACCGGTAGAAAAAGCAGGTACTCGAATGAGTTGAACAGCATCTGACTGACCCAGAACCGCTATCAGCGGGCGGCACGTTCGCTGATCAGTTCCCGGTTGTCAAAATAATTTATGCGCATGGCGGCACGTACCTCCTCAAGAGTCTTGGCTGCCACCTCGCGGGCTGCATCAGAACCCTGCTTGAGAATGTCGTAGACTGCGGGTATATTCTCCTCCCACATTTTGCGGCGTTCGCGTATCGGAGCCAGATACTCCTCAAGCACGTTGATGAGGAATTTCTTTACGGTGCCGTCGCCGAGACCTCCGCGCACATAGTGGTCTTTCAGCTCCTGAAGATTGGCGTAAGCAGGCAGATACTTTGCAAAATGCTCGTCGGTACAGAAAGCGTCAAGATAGATGAACGGACAGTTGCCTTCGAGATGGCCCGGATCCTCTACATTGAGATGAAGCGGATCGGTATACATGCTCTTCACTTTCTTTGCAACCTCCTTGGAGGTGTCGCTAAGATAGATACAGTTGCCGAGCGACTTGCTCATCTTGGCCTTGCCGTCGGTTCCCGGCAGACGCATGCAAGCCTCATTGTCGGGAAGCAGGATCTCCGGCTCCACGAGTGTAGGTCCGTAGATATTGTTGAAGCGGTTCACGATCTCGCGTGTCAGCTCGATCATCGGAGCCTGATCCTCGCCGACAGGCACTGTGGTAGCCTTGAAAGCCGTGATATCCGAAGCCTGGCTGACCGGATAGCAGAAGAAGCCCAGCGGTATGCTCTGCTCGAAGTTGCGCATCTTGATCTCGGTCTTGACGGTAGGATTGCGCTGCACGCGTGACACTGTCACGAGGTTGAGATAATAGAATGCGAGCTCACAGAGTTCAGCCACCTGACTCTGGATAAATATCGTGGTCTTAGCGGGGTCTATACCTACCGACAGATAGTCGAGGGCAACCTCGAGGATGTTCTGGCGCACCTTCTCAGGATTGTCAGCATTGTCGGTAAGGGCCTGTGCGTCGGCGATCATGACAAAAATCTTGTCAAATTCGCCAGAATTCTGCAGTTCAACGCGGCGGCGCAGTGAGCCTACAAAGTGTCCGAGATGAAGTTTTCCGGTGGGACGGTCACCCGTCAGTATGATCTTTTCCATGCTTCTTCTAAGTTGTGATTATCAGGCTGCAAAAATAATCAAAAATCACCACACTTACGCGCCTCTCCCCAAAAAACTCACTCCCCCAACCCCCTAATTCCTCCATCAAGGCCGCGCACCTGGATTATCGCATTGCA
>CAZIPQ010000112.1:0-7059 GCA_964541165.1 uncultured Muribaculum sp. | reverse complement strand
CAAAAAAAGGAGACTGCGCCAAGCGGTGCAGTCTCCGGGATTGGATTCACTGAAATTACTTAGTTGATATCGGCGATCTCGACTTCGAATACGAGAGTTGCGTTGGGACCGATGCCAGCCTGAGGCTGACCATTGACACCGTATGCAAGGTCGCCGGGGATATAAAGGATATACTTGGCACCCTTGTTCATGAGCTGCATGCCCTCGCCGAAACCGGGAACTACACGGTTGGGGCTGAATGTACGGGCCTCGCCCTTGCTGTCGTCAAATACGGTACCGTCGATGAGCGAACCCTTGTAGATGACACCGGCCATCTGGTCGGCACCTACCTTGTCGCCCTCGCCCTCTTTGATCACCTTATAGCTGAGGCCTGACTCGGTCGTGATGATCGAAGGATCGGCCTTCTTAAGAGAGTCGATAAATGCCTTGCCGGCCTCGCGGTTGGCAACAGCCTCAGGAGCTGCGTTTTTCTCAGCCTCCTTACGTTCCTGGGCGCGCTGCTGAACGCGGTCCATGACCTGATTGAGAAGCTGCTGCTCCATCATTGACTGACGCACGGTATCGGCCATAGCCATAGCCTTGAGGTGTTTCATGAACACGCCACGGTCGACATTCACTCCGTATTCATCGGTGAAGTACTGGAGCTGCTGAGCGATACGCGCACCATAGGAAAGGCCCTGCTGGTAAGACTGATCGCTGCCTTCGGCCATCACTGCGGTGGCCACTCCGCGGAGGAAGTCATCCTTGTTGATCTCAGGTGACTGAGCCAGACCCTCAGCGAGCTGAGAACCGATCACTACACCGTAAAGATTAGAGATTGAGTCATTTACCGCACGATCCTCACCGGTAGCGGCTGCACCTGACTTGCCGCATGCTGTTGTAGCCAGCAGCATTGCGCCGGTACCGATGGCAATGAAAAATTTCTTCATTTCGTTAACTGTTTTATTGCTTGTTTACTTTAATAAGTTCGACATCAAAGATCAATGTAGAGTTCGGGCCGATGATATTTCCGGCACCATTGGGGCCGTAAGCCAGCTGTGAGGGGATAAACAGACGCCACTTGGCACCCTCCTTCATCAACTGAAGAGCCTCAACCCATCCGGGGATCACCTGGGTAACACCGAATGTGGCAGGAGTGCCACGCTCAACTGAACTGTCAAATACAGTGCCGTCGATGAGCTTGCCGGTATAGTGAACTGTCACGCTATCACTTGCTGTAGGCTGTACGCCTTCACCCTCCTTGAGCACCTCATACTGAAGGCCGCTGGCGGTGGTCTTTACCTCGACACGCTTGCCGTTTTCCTCAAGGAACTGCTTGCCGGCGGCAGCGTTCACCTCTCCCATCTTGGCAGCGGCAGCTTTCTGCTCGGCTTCAAGAGCCTCGAAGAATTTACGTATTTCTTCCTTGGCCTCCGCATAAGTCATCTTGGGCTCGGTGCCCTCGAACACAGCGGCAACGCCATCCTTAAAGTCATTGATATCAATTTTCTGAATGCCTGATGCACGGAAGTTCTGTCCCATGCTCAAGCCTAATGCGTAGCTTATACGATCAAGATTTTCCATAATTTATATACTTATTTTGGTTATTTAATCTGCAAATATAACGCAAATATGCGTACGAGAGTCCATTTTATTTATTCATTTTAAACCGTAGAGCCTACAATTAACTATTTTTTGAGATACACCGCCGGCGATCTGCTTGCTAATACGCCATGTTAGCTGTAACTTTGCACAACAATAACTTATGACACTATGATAAATGTAGGAGATATAGTGCGCTATCTCAATGCCGTCGGAGGTGGACGCGTAGTCAGGATAGCCGACAATATGGCTTATGTCGATGAGGACGGCTTCGAGACCCCAGTACTGCTGAAAGAATGTGTGGTGGTAACCCCGGCCCAGCCCAAGGCAAACGCCGAAAGCAAGTACGTGGCTCCTAAACAGCCGAAAGCCGCACCCGCACCGGCCAAGGCAGCAGCCCCGGCTCCCGAGGAAACTCCCGGTGGCGACAGCCTCAACATAGTGCTCGCCTACGAACCGGAGGATATCAAGCACCTCACCACTACCGAGTATGACGCATATCTGGTCAATGACTCCAACTACTGGCTGCAGGTCAACTACCTGACCCGCGCCGACGGCCACGACTGGGTGATGCGTTTCGCAGGCACCATCGAACCGGGCTTTCAGGAGCATCTGGGCCACGTGACACGCGACATGATAGGCGATATTGACCGTGTGGCCATACAGTACGTGGCATTCAAGCGCGACCGCGAATTCAAGCTGAAGGCTGCCGTCACGGTGGAATATGCCATCGACAATACAAAGTTCTTCAAGCTCCACAGCTTTCATGACAATGTGTATTTCGACACCCCGGTGCTTGCTTTTGACATCGTGCGCAACGACACTCCTCACCGCATGACAATCATCGACAGCGGTAATCTGGAGGAGGCCATGCGCCGCAAGCGTGCCGCCGACGCTCCGAAAGGGCGTCCGGTAGCCCAGCCACGGCGTCACAGCGACATCATCGAGGCCGACCTCCACATCAACGCCCTGCTCGACAACACCGCCGGACTTGACAATGCGGCCATGCTGGAGGTACAGCTTGCCGAGTTTAACCGCGTGATGCGCGAAAACCTGTCACGCCGCGGCCAGAAGATAGTATTTATCCACGGCAAGGGGGAGGGAGTGCTGCGCAATGCGCTTCTGAAAGAACTCAAACTGCGTTACAAAACCTGCGACGTGCAGGACGCATCATTCCGTGAATACGGCTTCGGAGCCACTCAGGTGACAATAAAATGATAATATACTTCTCAGGTACAGGCAACTCAAGGAGCGTGGCCCGGCTGCTGTCAGAAAAACTCGGCGACAGCGATATCATACCCGTCGACGCCGACACCCTCGACAACCCGGCGGCTCTTACATCTACCCTACCGTGCGTATGGGTTATGCCGGTCCACTCATGGGGACTGCCGAAAGCCGCAAAAAGCGCACTGACAGCCTGGGATGTAACGGCTCCGGCTCATTACCTTGTACTGACATGCGGCGACGATACCGGCCTCGCCCACAAGCAATGGCATGCAATCGCCGCCTCACGTGGCTGGATCACACGCGGCATGTGGTCGGTTCAGATGCCCAATACCTACATCTCGCTGCCCGGCTTTGACGTGGACTCGCCCGAACTTACCGCCGCCAAGCTTGAGGCGATGCCACAGCGAGTCGAGGAGATAAGCAGCCGTATAGCCGCCGGGAGCGACGAATGTGATGTGGTGACCGGCTCTATGCCGGGCCTAAAGACACGGCTTATCTACCCGCTGTTCATGCGCTATCTGACGTCACCGCGCCGCTTCAGGTGTGACGCTGCCCGGTGTATAGGCTGCGGACGGTGCGTAAAGGCATGTCCCCTGTCCAACATCGTGCTCGACCCGATCGAAAGCACGCCACGCTACGGCAACAGATGCACACTATGCCTGGCATGCTACCATGTGTGTCCGCAACATGCCATCAGCTACGGATCCTCGCGCCGCAAAGGTCAATATTATCTTGACTGACCACTTTTTTCATACCTTTATCATAAAAAAAGAAAAAATTACAAATTTTCTGCATAAAAATACACAAAGTTTGTGGTTAATATAGATTTTATTACTACTTTTGCACGGAAAAAGTATTATTATATTACCCAAACGACATGAATAAGCGTCAAATACGTCTGTTGGCTATTCTGGAAATCCTTACAAACAACAGTATCGGCAGTCAGGATGAACTGTCAAGACTGCTTGCTGCCCGTGGGTTTGTAGTCACCCAGGCTACCTTATCACGTGATCTTAAATCACTGAAAACCACAAAAGTAGTCTCAGGTCTCGGAGGCTATCGCTACATTGTGCCTCAGCCCGGAGAGATTCCCGAAGATGAAATTTACGAGACCGTTCCCACCACAGCACAGAGCGGCCCGCAACGAAATGTCAATAAAATGGACTTCTCGGGTCAGATGCTGATATTCCGCACCCCCTTCGGCTACGCAAGCGGCCTGGCCTACGACATCGACCAGCTCAACACACCCTATATACTCGGAACCATAGCAGGTGCCGACACCGTGATGGTGGCGATCAATGAAAACGTAAGCCGTGAGATGGTGATCGACTACTTCAGCGGCATCGTGCCTGAGCGCGTACTCGCCGATGCAAGGCGCCGATACCTCTCGGATGATACCGGCAAACATTCAAAATGATAATCAAAATTCCTTATTGATAAGATATAATGACTGACAACAACGATATAAGCGTAGTGGTAGCCGGCGAAGAACACACCGGCTATGTCGAGGAGATCCTCGACACCATCAACCGCGCCGCCAAAGTGCGCGGTACCGGTATTGCCAAGCGCTCACCGGAATATGTCAAGCAGAAGATGCTTGAACACAAGGCTGTGATAGCCCTCAGTGCCGACGGAGAGTTTGCCGGCTTCAGTTACATAGAGTCATGGAGCAACAAAGAGTTTGTAGCCAACTCTGGTCTTATTGTGGCTGATAAGTTCCGCGGCATCGGCCTGGCCACCAGGATCAAGCGCCGCATTTTCGAACTGTCGCGCGAGATGTTTCCCGACGCCAAGATATTTTCCCTGACAACCGGCGCAGCCGTCATGAAGATGAACCATGAGCTCGGCTACCGCCCGGTGACATTTGACCAGCTCACCACCGATGCCGCTTTCTGGCGCGGTTGTGAAAGCTGCGTCAACTACGACATCCTGCAGCGCAACGGAGGTCACAAATGCCTCTGCACAGGTCTGCTTTACGACCCGGCCGAGCACCGCGACGATAACAAAAACTAAAATTCAAAAACAAAAATATAGCTCTATTATGGAAGAAAGAAAAAAAGTGGTACTCGCCTTCAGCGGCGGACTCGACACATCATTTGCAGTGAAATACCTGTCGGAGGACTGCGGTTATGACGTGTACACTGCAATTGCCAATACCGGCGGTTTCTCGCCCCGCGAACTTGAAGCGATCGAAAAGCGTGCGCTCGATCTCGGCGCCAAGGCTCACGCCACGCTCGACATCACTCAGGAATACTATGAGAAGAGTATCAAATACATGATCTTCGGCAATGTGCTCCGCAACGGCACCTATCCTATCTCGGTAAGTTCGGAGCGTATATTCCAGGCCATAGCCATTATCGAATATGCCAAGTCGATCGGCGCCAAGTACGTGGCCCACGGCAGCACAAGCGCAGGTAACGATCAGGTGAGATTTGACATCACATTCCAGATCCTTGCTCCGGAGATCGAGATCATCACCCCGACCCGCGACATGAACCTCACCCGTGAATATGAGATCGACTATCTGAAGAAACACGGCTATGAGGCTGACTTCAAGAAGATGGAATACTCCATCAACAAGGGTCTCTGGGGCACATCAATAGGCGGAAAGGAGACACTCCACAGCGACCAGACCCTGCCGGAGGAGGCTTATCCCACCCAGATGACAGCCACCGAGAACAGCCAGCTAACCATCGACTTCACCGAAGGTGAGATCTCGGCCGTCAACGGCAAGCCTTACAGCGACAAGGTAAAGGCTATCCAGAAGATTGAGGAGCTCGTGGGCCCCTATGCTCTCGGCCGCGACATGCACATCGGCGACACCATAATAGGCATCAAGGGACGTGTAGGCTTCGAGGCCGGCGCTCCTATGGTCATCATTGCAGCCCACAAGATGCTCGAGAAGCACACCCTGACCAAGTGGCAGCAGTATTGGAAAGATCAGCTCGGCAACTGGTACGGCATGTTCATGCACGAAGCGCAGTATCTCGAGCCTGTCATGCGCGATATCGAGGCCTTCCTCGAGTCGTCGCAGAAGAATGTCACAGGCCGCGTCATCATCAGCCTGCGCCCCTACCATTTCGTACCCGTAGGCGTCGAGTCGCCCTACGACCTGATGAACAACTCGTTTGGTGAATACGGCGAGGTGTCGCGCGCATGGACCGCCGACGACGTCAAGGGCTTCACCAAAATCCTCGGCAACCAGATGAAAATATACCACGATATCGAAAACCGAAATAAAAAATCATGATACGAGCCGGCATTATCGGCGGCGCCGGCTATACAGCCGGTGAGCTTATCCGCCTACTTATCAATCATCCCGATGTAGAGATAGCCTGGATCAACTCGTCGAGCAACGCGGGCAACCTCGTCAGCGACGTCCATCAGGGCCTCATTGGCGAAACCTATCTCCGCTTTACCGACACAACCGACTGGGACGAAATCGACGTACTCTTCTGCTGCACGCCCCACGGCGAAGCGCGTCGCTTTCTGGCCGAGAACCCGGTGCCCGACCGCGTGAAGATCATCGACCTGTCGATGGACCACCGCCTCAAGGACCCGGCCCACAACTTCGTATACGGTATCCCCGAATACAATCGCAAGGCCCTCGTTCGCGGCGCTACACGCGTGGCTAATCCCGGTTGCTTCGCTACCGCTATCCAGCTCGGCCTGCTCCCCCTGGCCAAGAGCATGAAGCTCAACGCCCCGATCCACGTCACCGCCATCACCGGCAGCACCGGCGCAGGCGTAAAACCCTCGGCTACATCCCACTATTCGTGGCGCAACAA
Organism: uncultured Muribaculum sp.; assembly: GCA_964541165.1. Taxonomy (GTDB): domain Bacteria; phylum Bacteroidota; class Bacteroidia; order Bacteroidales; family Muribaculaceae; genus Muribaculum. The sequence continues at coordinate 463 of CAZIPQ010000112.1, read as the reverse complement.
CAATGTGTCGATCTACAAACCGCTGACCCACCAGCATCTCGCCGAGATACGCCAGACTCTCGCCGAGATTCAACACGGGTTTGATCAGGAGATCAACTTCATACCGATGCGCGGCCCGTTTGCCCGCGGTATCATGGCCGTCATCTACATGGATTCGTCGCTCGAACTCAGTCAGGCGCGCCACCTCTTCGACGAGTTTTACAGCGACCACAACTTCACCTTTGTAAGCGACCGCCCCGTTGACCTGAAGGATGTCGTCAACACCAACAAGTGCGCCATCCACCTCGACAAAGTCGGCGACAAACTGGTAATCACCACCGTTATCGACAACCTCCTCAAAGGGGCCGCCGGCACCGCCGTCCACAACATGAACCTTCTTTTCGGCCTCCAGGAGCGCGTCGGCCTGATCCTCAAACCCTCCGCTTTCTAAAGCACCGCAAAACAGATACCCTACAAATCAAGG
>CAZIPQ010000111.1:0-7153 GCA_964541165.1 uncultured Muribaculum sp. | reverse complement strand
CCTACGATAATGATAAATGATACGGGCTGATACCAGTGGAAGCTGTCGAGCTTCATCACTATTGACACTATGGTTGTGATGACCGGGACAAGATACTGATATACCGATAGCAACTCACTGCCGATCATCCTGATTGCCGGCGGAGTCACGATGTAACAGTAGACTGTAGGGAAGAGGATTATGAACAGCAGCCACAGCAATGGACGCCATTCAAAGTGTGTCACTATCGCCATGTCATGGGGCAATGTGAAGATGAGCGGCGAGGCAAGGACGGCTGTAAACAGGAATATCCACTTCATCAGGTTTACGGTACCGTAGCGCTTTGACGGACCTTCAATGATCACGAGATAGGCTGAATAGCTGAGCGCGCATACAAAGGCGTAGATGTCGCCTATCAGTCGGCCTCCGTCGACCTGACCTCCGGCCAGAATCACCATCAGCGCACCTCCGAGGGCTATCAGCATACCGAGTATTTCAAGACCGCTTACATGCTCGTGCTTGAATATTGCGTTGATGCTTGTCACAAGCATCGGTTGGAAGGTCAGGATGATAGCGATGTCGATAGGGGAGGCGGTGTTGAACGCCATTGAGAATACGTAGACAAAACCGAGCATCATCAATGCCGATGCCCACAGTAATTTCCAGTCGGAATGGCGTATCGGCTGCTTTTTGACAAACAGTGATATGATCCATACCACGATGGCGGCTCCGAAAATACGGGAGATGGCTACGCCTGAAGCTGATACCCATGTAGGGATAAGGATTTTGTTGGCCGGTTCGTTAAGACCCCAGCATAATGCGGTGGTCAGGGCGAGGATATTGCCCCATATTATAGCCTTGGCACGTGAGGAGCCACTGCCGACAGTTGGATTTGTATTCATAATATGACTTGATTTTTATGTAGTTATAACGCCACCGGAGGATTTAAAGTTCTTAATAAAACGATTAAAGCCGCATCAACGATGCGGCTTTAATTATATGGTTTGTAGTATATTATGCTTTAGAAAAGATAAGCTGCCGTAATGGTCCAGTAGCGGTTGCGGCCGGATACGCCGTCGGCAAATTCGGTCGCCTTTGTGATGCCGAGACCGTATGATCCACCGATCTGGAGATGCTTGAGCAGAGTCACGCCGAGACCAAAGTTCCACGACATGTCAACGTCCTTGTTCTTAACGCCTTCAAAACCCTTCTTTGACATCAGGAATGAGAAAGCCGGACCGGTAGCGAGGTAAGGCTGTACGAAATGGCTGATAACAGGGATACCGATATTCCACTTCAGGTTGATGGGCACATCAATGTAATCACGGTGGGCCTTAGCTACATGGTTTTCCTCCATCCAGCGAGTATTGCGACGTACGTACATCACTGATGCGTCAAAACCGACACCGATGATGGGCACAGTGAATTCAGTCATAAGACCTGCGGTGAAGCCTGCCCGGTTGTCGGTATCAAATGCACTTTTGTTAAAGTGAAGTTCGCTGATGTTTACACCTACACGGGGACCGTAACGGAACTGTGCTGACGCGGGAATTGCCATAGCGATAGCCATGATCGCTGCGATGAAGTAAGCTTTAAATTTCATAATAAAAATAGTTGAAATTGTGAATGGTCATTTATTATGCTTTTATAACAATTGGTGCTAAAAAAAGTTGACATGCCACTTATCTTTCCGGTGTGCCGGATTGATATTGGCATGTCAATAATATCGTTCACGCTGATGCAGCGTGTCAGGGATCAGTGGTAGCTGTAATCAGTTAACCTTGTTGGCGAGTTCGTTGCCGGGCTTGAATTTTACCACTTTGCGGGCTGCAATCTCGATAGTCTCTTTTGTACGGGGATTGATGCCGGTACGTGCGCCTTTCTCAGTAACAGAAAATGTGCCGAATCCGATAAGTGCTACCTTGTCGTTGTTGGCCATGGCTTCAGCGATAGTGTCAAGGCAAGCGTCAAGTGCGTTTTTAGCATCGGTTTTTGTTAAGTTCGCCTTTTCGGCGATGGCGTTGACGAGATCGGTTTTGTTCATGATTGATTAATATTTAATGTAATAGAAATGACATACTTCTCCACAAATATATAAGTAAAATTTTAAAGTAGGATAATTTTCACTAAAAAAATGCGAAAAAATATTTATCTATCTTCCAAAGTTAATGTTTTCGATGGCTCTACCGGATATTTTAACTATTTTTGCAGTCGAAAGTAATATACAGAGCAATGATTAGAAACGGTGGATCGTTTTTCAGTGTCATGCCTCCGGTGACTAAAAACCTGATCATCATCAATGTCATAGTATGGCTGCTGATGATGTTTATGCCGGAGCGTTTTCGTGAGATGGTGATCACTTACGGTGGTCTCCACTACATAGGCAGCAGTGACTTCAATATAGCGCAACTGGTGTTGTACATGTTCATGCATTCCACACAGGGTATCGCACACCTGTTTTTCAATATGTTCACGCTGTTTATGTTCGGTATAACGCTTGAGCGTGTGCTGGGAGGTAAGCGGTATCTGTTTTATTATATGTCATGCGGTATCGGAGCAGCTCTCGTGCAGGAAATAGTATGGGCGCTTATGATCGACTCATGGCTCGACAAGAATATAGAGATGCATCTGGCCAATGTGGCGATCTCCAATAATATCTCCATGGAGCAGCTGAAGGCTGCCGTGAGCCCGCTTCAGATGGCGCATCTGCGTGACATGTATGAGAATCTGCTCGTGACTGTCGGTGCCTCGGGTGCGATATATGGCGTGCTCCTCGCATTCGGCATGCTGTTTCCTGACCGTCCGCTGTATCTTATGTTTGTTCCGGTGCCTATCAAGGCAAAGTGGATGGTGCTGGGATATGGCCTGATCGAACTTGCTCTCGGACTTGCGTCGTCATCTGATGGGGTAGCCCATTTCGCTCATCTCGGCGGTATGATATTCGGCTTTTTCATACTCCTTTACTGGAAACATAAAAACATCATAGGCCGTAATGGGTATTATTGATGCTTTGCGGTCAAAGTGGCGCTTCGGCTCAATGCTGATGCGTATCGTCATGGTCAATGTGGCCGTGACATTGCTGCTGCATCTTCTTACTCTTATTTTTTACTTTACGCCTCTTGATCAGGGCGAGGTTTTGGAATGGGTGGAGTTCCCGTCAGCGGTGTCGCTGTGGTTGCGTCGACCATGGACTATCATCACCTACATGTTTGTGCAGTTTGACCTGCTGCATCTGCTTTTCAATATGCTGTGGCTGTATTGGTTTGCCGCGGTATTTCTGCTTGCCGATTCCGCGCGGCGGTTGCTGGCACTCTATATCTACGGGGGTATAGGCGGTGCGCTGCTGTTTATGGGGGCCTATAATCTGTCGGGACATTTCGGACTGCTCATAGGTTCATCGGCTTCTGTCTTGGCTATAGTTGTGGCGACGGCTATGCGTCATCCTGACTATAAGGTAGGATTGATGTTTATCGGCGAGGTGTCGCTTAAATGGATTGCCATTATTACCATTGCCATTGATTTTATCAGCATAGGCGGCAGCAATACCGGTGGGCATGTGGCGCATATCGGCGGTGCGATCGTCGGGCTGATATATGCGCTCACGGAGCGGAGAGGATTTGATATAACCAAGCCTTTCTGCCGGATTGGGGATGCCATTGCCAATCTGTTTCACCGGCGTCCGCGTCCGGCTAAGTCAGCCGAGGCTGAGCTTGACGATATACTTGCCAAAGTGAAGCGGTCAGGATACGGATCCCTGTCGGCTGCTGAAAAGGCAAAATTGTTTGATATAAGCCGTCATATACGCCGATGAGTTCAACTGCAAGCACTGTATTCAAGCGTATCGCCCTCATTGTCGGCGTACCGATCAACCTGATTGTCGCGTTGCTGCTCGTCGTGTCGGCCTATTCAGGAGGTGTCAACCCGGATAAACTGGCGATGGCACAGGTAGTTAACATGACTTTCCCGATATGGCTTGTCTGCTCGGTCGTCATTCTGATCATTGATCTGATCTTTGTGAGGCGTCTTGCGTGGTTTCCGGTTGTGGCGCTGGTAGTGTCAGGGCCTACGCTGCTGATGAATGCGCCGCTGCGTGTCTATGTGCCCGCGCCCACTCCTGCCGAGAAAAAGACTGAATTCAAGGTGCTCACCTATAATGTGATGAGTTATAACGATTATCGTAATGAAAATCCTGAATGGGGTAATCGTACGATAAACTATATAATATCGGTTGACGCTGATATAGTGTGCCTTCAGGAAGCGGCTCCGTTGCGGGGGCGTAATGCGGTGTGCAATGCCGCCCAAAGGGATTCGCTGAAAGCCATGTATCCCTATTATGTGGATATACAACGGCATGTCGGTGAGCTGATCATGTCGAAGTATCCCGTCACTCTTATTGAGAATAACGACTGCGGTGAAGGGGTAGGGAAGTTCACTCTTTATTCGGTTGATATCGACGGTAGGGAAGTGACGGTGGTCAACTGCCATCTGGAGTCGATAGGCCTGACATCCGATGACAAAGCCGTATACAGGGAGCTTACCGATAAGGAGTTTAAGCCAACGAGAGCTGAGTTGAGCTATGCCCGTCATGACCTTATCCCGAAGCTTACGAAAGCTTTCCGCAACAGGGCGTCGCAGGTGAGGCGTATACGCGCTCTGCTTGCCGACCGCGGTCCTGACGTGTTGCTGATGGGTGACTTCAATGATGTGCCGGGCAGTTATGCGTATCGCACGTTACTGAAGGCGGGATTGAAGGATGTGTACCGCCAGTGCGCATTTTTCCCGACGATCACTTACTACGACAGCCGCTTTTACTTCCACATCGACCATATAATGTACAGGGGAGATATGCGTCCCATATCCTGGCACCGCGGTAATGTTGACAGCAGTGACCATTATCCGGTGTGGGCTACCTTTGTGTGGACTGATAATAAAACTGATTAACCTGAAACCATAGTATCATTAATTTTTATGCGAAAAAGCAATTTAACACTTACGCTTGCCGGAGCCGCACTTACGCTCTGCACGGCGTTTCATTCTTGTAACATGTCACAGGAACGTAAAAATCCGTTGTTAAGCGACTACACGACCGCTTACGAAATCCCTCCTTTTGAGGAAATTGAGTACAGTGACTATATCCCTGCGCTTAAAGCCGGCATCGAAGAGCAGAAGGCTGCCGTAGATGCTATTGTAAACAATCCCGAGACCCCGACGTTTGAAAATACCATCGTGGCTCTCGACTACAGTTCGCCTATCCTCGACCGTACGGTGGCAGTGTTTGCCAATCTCGATGAGTCAAATTCAGGCCCTGAGATGCAGGAGATCGGTACCGAGTTTTATCCCTTGCTGTCGGCTCACTCCGATGAGGTGGCTATGAATCCCGGCCTTTTCAAGCGCATCAAGTATCTCTATGACAACCGTGACAGCGTCGATTATACCGAAGCCCAGCGCCTTCTTATTGAAAAGAAGTATGAGGGCATGGTGCGCAACGGCGCTCTGCTTGACTCGGCAAGCCAGGCTGAACTCAAGGCCGTCAATACGCGTCTGGCCGATCTGTTCATGAAATTCAACAAAAATCTTCTCGCCGCCACCAATGCCTTTGAGATCGTGGTCACTGACTCGGCCCAGCTGAGCGGCCTGCCTGCTACCTGTGTGGCTGTGGCTGCCGAAACTGCCGCCAATTCAGGACGCGAGGGCCAGTGGGTGTTTACCCTTCATGCTCCCAGCCGTCTGCCGGTGCTTCAGTATGCCGATGACCGCAATCTCCGCGAGACAATGTACAAGGGCTACACGACTCTGGCTTCGTCGGGTGAATACAACAATTATCCCGTGATCGCCGAGATCATCAAGGAGCGCGCCAAGAAGGCAGCCCTGCTCGGCTATGATAACTTCGCATCGTACATGACAGCCGGCGTGATGGCCAAGAATGTGGATAACGCTGAAAACTTGCTTATGCAGATATGGAAACCGGCTGTGGCACGTGTCAAGGAAGAGGTTGCCGAAATGCAGGCACTCAGCAATGCCGAGGGCAACACATTCGCAATCGAGCCCTGGGACTATTATTACTTCAACGAGAAGGTGCGTAAGAACAAGTATGACCTTGATCCCGCACTGGTGAGCCGCTATTTCCAGGTTGACAGCGTCCGTAAGGGTATATTCGAGATGGCCAACCGTCTTTACGGCGTGACCTTCACTGAAATGCCCGATGCGCCCAAATATGATCCTGAAGTGACCGTATATGACGTAAAGGATGCCGACGGCAATCATGTCGCCGTATTCATGACCGATTACTTTACACGCTCGTCAAAGCGTCAGGGCGCATGGATGAGCGAGTTCAAGAATTCGGGAGTGCGCGAGATCACCAATGCCGAGGGCAAGAGTGAATTCAAGGTAGAACGTCCCGTGATATTCAATGTGTGCAACTTCTCACACCCCACACCTGACAGTCCTTGTCTGCTGTCGATCGATGAAGTCGAGACTATGTTCCACGAATTCGGTCACGGCCTGCATGGCATGCTGTCGCGTGCTAAATACAAGAGCCAGTCAGGTACCAACGTTGACCGCGACTTTGTCGAACTCCCCTCGCAGATCCATGAGCACTGGGCCTTCCAGCCGGAACTTCTCAAGGACTATGCCCATGACTATGAGACCGGTGAGGTGATACCCGATGCACTTGTAGAAAAGCTCGAGCGCTCGTCAACCCACAATCAGGGCTTCCGCACAACGGAGCTCGCCGGCGCCGCGCTGCTCGACCTCGAGTGGGGCAAGCTCAATGATGTTGATAACATTGATGTAGAGGCATTTGAAAAGCAGGTTGCCGACAAACTCGGTATGCCCCGCGAACTCACTTACCGCTACCGCAGCCCTTACTTTAAGCATGTATTTGGCAGCGACGGCTATGCTTCAGGCTACTACACCTACCTTTGGGCCGAGGTGCTTGATACCGATGGCTTTGAGCTCTTCAAAGAAAAAGGCATCTTTGATCCCGAGACAGCAAAATCATTCAAGGAAAACGTACTTGAAATGGGCGGCAGCGCCGATCCCATGGAACTCTACGTCAAGTTCCGCGGCAAAGAGCCCTCAGTCGACGCCCTCCTCCGCAACCGCGGCCTCGCCAAATAATCCCGCCCAACCCCAACACAGAAATGGAATAGCCCTCACCAACGAGGGCCATTCC
>CAZIPQ010000110.1:0-7335 GCA_964541165.1 uncultured Muribaculum sp. | reverse complement strand
TCTACCAATGTGCTCCGCAACCGTATCGACCAGTTTGGCGTGGTTGCTCCCAACATTCAGGAGCTTGAGAAGGACGGCCAGATACTTCTGGAGCTTCCGGGTGTTAAAGAGCATGACCGTGTGCGTGAACTGCTCAAGGCATCGGCCAACCTGGAATTCTATGAAGTCTATACTCTCGACGAAATACAGAACCAGCTCATGGCTCTCGAGAACGCTCTCCGCAGCGACTCGACCGGTGTTGCCCAGACTTTCTTCGGCTACTTTGACGGCAGTGGATATCAGGGCTCTCCCGTAGTAGGTATGGCAACCCAGGCTCATCGTGAGGTGATCGACTCAATCCTCGGTACCGCTACTGCAGCACGTGTCCTTCCCACCAACCTCAAGCTGCGCTGGGAAGTTAAGCCTCAGGAAGTACAGTACACCGATACTGCTACAAAGGCTGTCCGCAAGGCTGAGCTCTATACCCTTATCGCCCTTAAGTCAAACAACGGCAAGCCCGCTCTTGCTGGCGACGTGGTAGTATCCGCTTCGGCTGACTACGATCAGATGCAGGGTAATGTCGTTTCGATGAACATGAACAACGAAGGTGCCAAGGCATGGGCCCGCGTAACCCAGAACAATCTTGGCAAGCCTGTCGCAATTGTGCTCGACGAGCATGTATATTCTTACCCCCGCATCAACAGCGTGATCCCCAACGGACGTTCACAGATCACAGGTAACTTTACCGTGGATGACGCAAAGGACCTTGCCAACGTGCTTAAGTCAGGTAAGATGGCTGCGAAGGTTGACATTATCAGTGACACCGTTATCGGTCCGTCGCTCGGTAAGCAGGCTATCCATGACGGCTTCCTGTCATTCGTCATCGCACTTGTGCTGCTGATGATATTCATGATGTGCATCTACGGTTTCATCCCCGGTCTTATCGCAAATATCGGTCTTGTATGTAACCTCTTCTTTACATTCGGTATTCTGGCTTCGTTCCAGGCTGTGCTCACTCTGTCGGGTATCGCCGGTATCGTGCTTGCGCTCGGTATGGCTGTTGACGCCAACGTGCTTATCTTCGAGCGTACCAAAGAGGAGCTCCGCGCCGGAAAGAATATTCTTCAGGCTATCGCCGACGGTTACAGCAATGCTTTCTCTGCGATCTTTGACTCTAACCTCACATCAATCATCACTGCAGTAATCCTGCTGCTTTACGGTACCGGTCCTATCAAGGGCTTTGCCACAACACTTATCATCGGTATCGTCTGCTCGTTTTTTACCGCAGTGTTCCTGACCCGTCTGGTATTTATCGCATTCGGAAAGACCAAGCCTTTCCAGCAGCTTACATTCACCACTTCGCTGTCACGCAATCTCTTTGCCAACGCCAAGTATAATTTCCTCGCTCAGCGTAAGGTGTCGTTTACAGTGTGCGGCATATTCGTTCTCATTGTAGTAGTATCACTCTTTGCCCGCGGTCTTAACCAGGGTATCGACTTCTCAGGTGGCCGTAACTACATCGTGCAGTTTGACCATCCTGTAAAGACTACCGATCTTCAGGAGAAATTGGCTCCGATGTTCCCCAACTCATCACTGTCAGTGATCACAATCGACAATGATACCAAGGTACGTATCTCAACCAACTATAAGATAGACGAGGAGACTGACGGTGTTGACCGTGAGATCACCGAGATCCTTTACAACACTCTCAAGAATGAAATCGGCGACATGTCGCTCGAGGACTTCTCGACTACCAATGAGAATGTAGGTATCCAGAGCTCGCAGAAGGTAGGTCCGACTATCGCAGCCGACATGAAGAAGGATGCATATATTGCAGTTATCCTGTCGCTGATCGCTATGTTCCTCTACATCCTGCTCCGCTTCCATAACGTGGCATTCTCAGTAGGTGCTCTTGCTGCAGTAGCATTCACCGCATTCACCATCATCGGCTTCTACTCATTGTTCTGGGGCGTTCTGCCGTTCTCGATGGAGATTGACCAGTCGTTCATCGCAGCTATCCTGACCGTGATCGGTTATCAGATCAATGACACGGTGGTTGTGTTTGACCGTGTGCGTGAGAACACTCAGCTTTATCCCAAGCAGGATTTCTACACTACCATCAACCAGTCGATCAACAGCACTCTCGGTCGTACTATCATGACCTCAGGCTCGACACTGCTCGTGCTGCTGTGTATCTTCATCCTCGGTGGTGAGTCAATCCGCAGCTTTACATTCGCAATGCTCTTCGGTGTGATTACCGGTACACTCGCTACTATCTATGTAGCTGCTCCGGTTGCTTATCTGACTGACCGTCGTCGTCACGCAGCTAAGAAATAATCCGAGATTATCAATAAAAAAAGCGGGCACCCGATTTCGGGTGCCCGCTTTTTTTTATTGGGCTAATTAGGCTAATTGGCCTAATTGGTTGTGTCAGAAAGATAGGTGAGGATGTTGATGTCGGTGTCGGTGAGTTCGACATGGCGGCGTGCCATTACGCGTGCTGCCACATCAAGCACTTTCTTAAGAGGGTAGGGCTTGAAGCCTGCTGCTCCGCCTTCGCTGAATGAAGGAATGTAAGTGCGCGGGAAGCCTGCGCCATGTATGTTGCAGCCTACGCCTACTACGGTGGCGGTATTGAACATCGTATTTATGCCGGCTTTGCTGTGATCGCCCATTATCAGGCCGCAGAACTGGAGTCCGGTGTGCAGGAAACGCTTCTGCGAATAGCTCCAAAGACGTATCTCGCTGTAATCATTCTTGAGGTTGGATGATACGCAATTGGCTCCGAGGTTGCACCACTCGCCAATGACGGCGTTGCCGAGGAAGCCATCGTGTGCCTTGTTGCTGTAGCCCGTGATGACGACATTGTTGAGCTCGCCGCCTACCTTGCTGTGCGGGCCTATTGTTGTCGGGCCGTATATCTTGGATCCCATATTTATATAGGAGTGATCGCACAGGGCAAGGGCTCCGCGGATGCATGATCCTTCCATGATTTCGGCATCGCGCCCTATATAGACGGGGCCGTGATTGAGGTTGATGATGGCACCTTCGACACGTGCACCGGGTTCGAGGAAGAGGCGGAGCTGTCCGTCGCTGTCCCGGAGGTCGCCGATGACAGTGCAGGTGGAGCTGAGAGGCTGTGACGTGCGGCCGGCTGTCAGTAGGCGGAAGTCGTCCTCGATAGCGCGACCGTTTGACATGAATATGTCAGGAAGTGTACGGAGAATAATCGGATCGTCACTGATCTCTACTACGGAGGTAATAGTGGTGCCGCGGCGGGCAACTACGGTATCGCCGCATCTCAGCTCCTCGCCTGAGGACAGACCTTTTATCGCGTTTACAAGCGAAGGAGTGGGGCATACATGGCCTGCGATATAAAGATCGTCGGTGTCACTTACTACATGTGCCGGAAATTTCTCCGACAGATACGGTTCGGTCATGTAGGAATATTCGCCGGGGAGCATGTGACTCCATTTTTCCTTTATAGTAAGTATGCCGATGCGCAGACAAGCTGCCGGTCGGGTAAAGGTGAGCGGCAACAGCGCACCGCGCACTTCAGGATTATCAAAAAGGATGATATTCATAATAAACAGTTGTGATGAGTTAATGCAAAAATAGGAAAAATGGCGGTTAACGGCAACCTAAACAAACAATAATCACCCCGGGGCCGTTACTACTTTAGTATAAACAACGTTAAAATCACCGATCCGATATATGCACATGGCTGATGCACTGGTGTCGCCCGAAGTGGCAGGTGTGGCCGGGGCAGTGTCCCTTGCCGCTCTTGTTGTGGCTACCAAAAAAGTGAAAGCGCGAAATGATGACTCCCTCGTGCCTTTGATGGGCGTGATGGGAGCCTTTGTCTTTGCCGCGCAGATGATTAATTTTACCATTCCAGGTACCGGTTCGAGCGGACATATCGTGGGCGGTGTATTGCTCGGGGCTCTTCTCGGGCCTTGGGCTGCGTTCATTACACTGGCTTCGGTTCTTGTGGTGCAATGTCTGGTATTTGCCGACGGTGGTCTTATGGCGCTCGGCTGCAATATACTCAATATGGGAATATGCTCTACGCTGATCGCCTATCCGCTTGTATTCCGCCCGATAGCCGGCAGATGTGACAAGTCATGGCGGCTGATTGTCGCGTCAGTAGTCGCATCGGTGGCGGGCCTTGAACTCGGCGCCTTGCTTGTGACGGCCGACACTGAGGCCTCGGGAGTGACAGCGTTGCCATTCGGCCAATTTTTCACCCTGATGACGACAATACATCTGCTAATAGGTATCGGAGAAGGTGTTGCCACGGCTGTGGTGCTGTATTTCGTTAAGAGCTACCGTCCTTCGCTCCTGAATGTCACTGCAGGGGAGGGACGTCATGGCTCAGGTAAGATGTTGGCCATACTCGGTGGCGTGGCTGTTTTACTTGCCGCGACCTTCAGCTGGATCGCCTCGACACATCCTGACGGACTGGAGTGGTCCATCGAGCGGATTACCGGTTCTACCGAGCTTGAGAGCGCAGGAGGTGAGATTGCAACCGCACTTGAAAAAGCACAGGTGGCGACAGCCGTGCTACCCGACTATGACAGTACGTGGTCAGGCATAATAGGGTGTATAATCGTAGTGGCGATGGTGTGGGTGATATGCTCACTCGTGGTCAAAAGAAAGTCACGTAGCGCATGACTGCGATAGAACGGGCACTTGTTGAGCTGCGGGAGGTTGACAATGCGTCACGTCTCGACGGGTTCATGCACAATCTTGATCCAAGGGCCAAGATCGTGGTGACTGTGCTGTATATCGGCGTTGTGATGTCCTTTTCGCTCGAATCCCTGTCCGGAATACTGTTGTTTGCTATATATCCGATAATAGTGGCGACGATGTGCGGCATAAGCTATGGCCGTGTATTGCGCAAGTCGCTGTTTGTGCTGCCATTTATCGTCTTTGTCGGAATGTTTAATCCGATATTCAACCGTGAGCCTATGCTGGAGGCTTGCGGAGTGGTGATAACACGTGGCTGGGTGCAGCTGATCTCAATCACCGTGCGCGGCATCCTGGCGGTGCAGGCGGTACTATTGCTGATCATGTCGACCGGCTTCTACCGTGTGTGCCGCGGACTCGGACTGCTCGGACTGCCGGGTGTGTTCACAACCCAGTTGCTGCTATTGTACCGATATATCTATGTGCTTGCCGAAGAGGCTATAAGTATGGATCGTGCGAGGAAGTCACGCAGCTACGGGCGAAAGGGGTACTCGTTGCGCGAATGGGGTACATTTGTCGGACAGCTGCTGCTACGTACGGTGGCAAGGGCAGAGAGAATAGGGCGTGCGATGAAAGCGAGAGGCTTTGACGGCTCGGTGAGAATGCTTGGACAACCGCACTGGCGCATGGCCGACACGATGTATCTTGCAGTGTGCATGCTGCTCTTTGCGGCAGGGCGTTTCTGTGATTTGAGCCACTTTTTGCATTTCCCGGCGTTAAACTAAGTTAAATATTGAATTGCGATGAGTCATCATTATATAAAATTTGACCATGTCACTTACGAATATCCAGGTGGACATAAAGCGCTCGATGATGTCTCGCTACTGATAACACATGGTGAAAAAGTAGCGCTTGTCGGGGCTAACGGAGCGGGAAAATCGACGCTTATGCTTCATGCCAACGGACTGCTGATGCCGACAAAAGGCGAGGTTGTAGTGGGTGATGTGCCGGTGACGAAAAGTACGCTGCCGATAATCAGACGCACGGTAGGACTGGTGTTTCAAAATGCCGATGACCAGCTGTTTATGCCTACGGTAGAGGATGATGTAGCTTTCGGCCCGCTGAATATGAAATTGCCTGAGACGGAGGTCAGCCGGCGTGTGCGTGAAGCGCTGAAGGCAGTCGGTGCATACGATCTTCGTAAAGTTCCGAGTTATGAACTTTCGGGCGGTCAGAAGCGAAGTGTGGCCATTGCGACAGTGCTGGCGATGGAGCCTGATATCCTTGTGATGGATGAGCCGTCGAGCAATCTTGACCCTCATGCGCGGAGGTTGCTTATCGAGCAGATAAGATCATTCGGCCACACCTGTATCGTGGCTACACATGACATCGACATGGTGCGCGAGCTATGTCCGAGAACGGTGCTGATGGCCGGAGGCAGGATTGTTGCGGACGGGCCTACGGATGAGATTTTTTCGGATAGATTGCTGCTTGAACGCTCCGGCCTGCTATAGCTTCGGACCTTATTGTAGAAATGAGACAAGAAAGTGTAAAAATATTTGGAAATTAGGAATTTAGTGCGTAACTTTGTGGCGTTTTTGAGCGTGAAGCGTGTGCTTACTTGTCTACTGTATTGATAGTCAGATAGATGAGGGGCGCATGTCGCTATGCTGAGATACATTGTAACAACAACTATAACAAATTAAAGTAACCAACAAACAACTAAGATGCCTACAATTCAGCAATTAGTAAGAAAAGGACGTGTGGCACTGGAGGATAAGAGCAAGTCGCCCGCCCTCGACAGCTGCCCTCAGCGTCGTGGCGTGTGTGTGCGTGTTTACACCACCACCCCCAAGAAGCCTAATTCGGCTATGCGTAAGGTTGCCCGTGTGCGCCTCACCAACGGTAAGGAAGTAAACTCATACATCCCCGGTGAAGGTCACAACCTGCAGGAGCACTCAATCGTGCTTGTACGTGGCGGTCGTGTAAAGGACCTTCCTGGTGTACGTTACCACATTGTACGCGGTACCCTCGATACCAGCGGCGTTAAGGATCGCACTCAGCGTCGTTCGAAGTATGGTGCAAAGCGTCCGAAACCGGGTGCAGCTCCCGCAGCAAAGGGTAAGAAGTAATAAAAGTTCCGGATATTCCCGAACATCATTACCCCGGCTGGAAAGCCAGCAAGCAGTGATAAACAAAACCCAGTTATTGCAACTTCGTTTTTGATTTATTGGACGGCGATTTAGGTTGAGTAAACGAGACAAGAGAGTCTCCGTTGAAGATTAAAGAAGCAGCCAAGCAACCAAAAACACAATTTAAAAACAAATGAGAAAAGCAAAACCCAAAAAGCGGGTCGTATTGCCCGATCCCGTTTTTCATGATGTAAGAGTGTCTAAGTTCGTTAATCACCTGATGTATGACGGCAAGAAGAACACTTCTTATACTATATTCTATACCGCACTTGAGACTGTGAAGTCTAAGATGCCCAACGAGGAGAAGAGCGCCCTCGAGATCTGGAAGAAGGCTCTCGAAAATGTGACTCCCCAGGTAGAGGTTAAGTCACGTCGTGTCGGTGGCGCAACATTCCAGGTTCCTACTGAGATCCGTCCCGACCGCAAGGAATCAATTTCAATGAAGAATCTTATCATCTATGCACGCAAGCGTGGC
>CAZIPQ010000109.1:4902-7460 GCA_964541165.1 uncultured Muribaculum sp. | reverse complement strand
TAATTGATGCGAAGTGATTGGATGATGGCGGAATTTTTAGTAATTTTACCCTGATAACCAACCATCATTATCCTGATCACACGATGATACGACGTATTTATACCGCCGGAGCCGCATTGGCTCTGACTGTCTCGGCAGTGCTGGCTGACACGCTTACTGTCGACCGCTTCGACTACTACGGGCCTTATCCCGTGACCTCTCCGGTAGTTTTTGACTCGCTGAATATAAAAGGACAGCGTTATAATCCTGAAGAGATATTGACACGTCACCTGAATCTCAGTGTGGCTACTCCGGCAAAGCTCGACAATGTGGTGACGGTGCCGGGCGACACGACCATGGAGGCGATGCACGTCCTGGCTTTTGACCTCCAGAACACGCACTATGCCACTCCGCGGCTTAATGTCAAGGGATTGAAAAATTTTAAGGTGACCGTCGACGGCAAGCCTGCATCGGCCGGTAAGCTGACGCTCAATCCGGCCACACATAGGGTGATGATAAAGTATCTGTCAAAGCCTGACAGCAATGACACTCTCGCCGTGACCGTGGAGACCGATGACTCGCTCGGCTATGTCGCCCTGCGCAATGACGGCAAGCGCATGCTCACGATCGATGACATAGTAAACGGTACGCGCCTCGCGTCATCGGCCGTATCGCCTGACGGACGTTATTTCATCAACCGCTACTGGCGTGTGCGTCCCGGAGGAAAGTATCACTACTATACAAGAGTTGTGTCGGCCGCTGACGGACGTGTGCTCACTGAGGTTGCCGACGAACTGCGCTGGCTGCCCACATCGACACGCTACTGGTTTACGCGCCCCGGCATGGAGGGCGGTCGTGAGCTGGTCACCGTCGATCCTGCCACCGGTGTTCAGGATATTATGGTCAGCAATATGCCCGACGGATATTTCACTATCGCTCCTGACGAGAAGTCGATTATATTTACCGTATCGGATGCCGGCCATAAGGAGGGTGATGTGTACCGTATCGTTGAGCCCGATGACCGTCAGCCGGGATGGCGCAACCGTTCGCGGCTTAACCGCTATGACTTGGCCACCGGTGTGCTGACTCCGCTTACCCACGGCAAGCAGAGTATATCGCTCGACGACATATCGACCGACGGCTCGAAGCTGCTTATTCACAGCTACGAGCGCACGCTCGGCGAACGACCCACTCCACGGTCGACCTACATGCTTCTCGATGTCAACACGATGACAGTCGATACCCTGTGCGCCAATGCCGGCTTCCTATCTGCTGCGCGCCTGTCGCCTGACGGCAAAAAAGTGTTGTTTACCGGTTCGCCCGAGGCGTTCGGCGGCGTGGGCCGCAATCTGCCTGCCGACCGCACTCCGTCGGTCTACGACTATCAGCTTTTCCTGATGGATGCCGCCGACAAGTCGGTGCGTCCGGTGACCCGCGATTTTGACCCGAGTATCAGCTCGTGCACATGGTCGCGCTACGACGGCATGATCTATATCGTGGCTAACAACCGTGACCGCGTCACCCTGCATCGTCTCAATCCGGCGACCGGAGTCATAACGACCATCCCCACCGATGAGGATGTAGTAGGCGGCATTTCTCTCGCTGTCACGGCGCCGGTTGCAACATGGCATGGCCAGAGCGCACTCAACGGCACCCGGCTTTACTCGCTCAACACCCGCAACATGCGCAGCACCCTGCTCGACGACGTGCGTGCCGATGAACTGAAAGATGTGGATCTCGGCACCTGCGAGGAGTGGAACTTTGTAAATTCGCGCGGCGACAGTATCACCGGCCGCTATTATCTGCCTGCCGACTTCGATCCCTCCAAGAAATATCCGATGCTTGTATATTATTATGGTGGATGCTCACCCGTCGAGCGCAATTTCGAGAGCCGGTATCCGCATCCTGCCTATGCGGCGCTCGGCTATGTTGTATATGTGCTTCAGCCATCGGGAGCGGCCGGTTTCGGCCAGGAGTTTGCCTCACGCCATGTAAACAGCGCCGGCGAGGGTGTCGCTGACGACATCATCGAGGGCACAAGACGCTTCTGTGAGGAACATCCCTATGTCGATTCTACAAAAATAGGCTGTTTTGGCGCTTCTTACGGTGGATTCATGACACAGTATCTGCAGACGGTGACCGACCTTTTTGCCGCCGCCATATCTCATGCCGGTATCAGCGACCATACAAGCTACTGGGGCAACGGCTACTGGGGCTATTCTTACAGTGAGGTGTCGATGGCCAATTCATATCCCTGGAGCCATGCCGACCTGTACGTGAAGCATAGCCCGCTCTATAATGCACATAAAATTCACACGCCGCTGCTCTTTGTCCACGGAGATAAGGACACCAACGTGCCCTTCGGCGAGAGCGTGCAGATGTTTACGGCGCTCAAGCTGCTCGGACGCCCCACGGCATTTGTGGGTGTTACCGATGAGAACCATCATATCAACGACTACGACAAGCGTCTGAAGTGGCAGAACACGATGTATGCCTGGTTTGCAAAATACCTTCAGGATGACCCCACATGGTGGGATGCCCTTTACCCTGAGATATAATCATTACCCTGAGATATAATC
>CAZIPQ010000109.1:1979-4802 GCA_964541165.1 uncultured Muribaculum sp. | reverse complement strand
TTACCCTGAGATATAATCATTACCCTGAGATATAATCGCTATATCGTCCGCGCGTTTCAGTCATGAGGCGCGCGGCGGTCTTTTGGTTCCGCGCCCTACTGTGCATGGCAGCAGTCCGAGGCGCGAATATAACTCCTGCACCACGGGCCACACCGTTTTCGGATCAAGTCCGCGCGATGCCATCACATCCTCGACGGCAGCCCGGTAGTCGTTTTTATGACGTGTGTTGACCTCTTTCCAGTTTACACCGGCAAATTTGGACATTATCTCCTTGTCAACCGGAAGCAGGCCCTCCATCATCATTACGGCAATCACCGGATAGCCCGGATATCCCTGCCAGTATGTGGCGTTGTCATTGGAGGTATAGGCGTCGTTGTCATGGGTTACTGTGTAGACGCGTTTACCGTCGGATGACTTTACTGTGGCCTCAGTGATGGTGGCCGGCATGCCGTGAAGCGCGTTGCGGTGCATGTCCACACGCCCGTCGGCTATGGCCGAGTAGGCTTCAAAAATCTTTTCTATAGGTGGAAGTCGTTTCATAAACTTATAATTATTATGTAATTATAACATTCCTTATAGAGCTAAAGTTGGCCGTTTTAAGTATCTTTGCGCAATTATGAAAAAAGTAATTCTGCATCTAATATATATCGCTCTTCTGCCTATTATGTTAATGTCATGCAATGATGACATTTTCGTGGCGGATTATATTGTGCCTGACACTTCAGTCCTCGAGATAAACGGCAACGGCGAAGGTTGCTCGGTAGATATTGACGGCCGTAAAATCAGATCGGTCAGGATTGTCACGGCGTTTACCTGCGACTTCACTCTATATGACTCCGATGACTGGGTTGTCGGGACATCTACGGGCCATGAGGCCGAGCTGTCCGGGGATGTCGCGTATGTCAGGCTGTTGACCGAAACATTGGAGGCTACGGTTTGGTTAGGCTCCACTTACATCAGTGTGGCGGTCGAAGAAAACCTGTCGCAGTCCTCGGCAGACTTCAACCTGATATGTGTTTATACCGACGGCTCCGAATATAAGATTCCGGTCGAGGTCACTCCCGGTGCCGGTTATTTCATTTCCGACGTGAGATATGATTTCTCATCCGTGAGGGTAGGGGAAGAGTATGCTGATGAAGTGATCCGCCGCCATTATTACAACTATTCCGACGCTGATATGACGGTAATAGTCAGCCCTTATCTCGACCTGCGGCGCGGCCTGCTGATGGAGTTTGACAACAGTATCATCAGTATCGCTCCCGGAGGACAGCTGTTTGAGATACCTACGATGAATGCAGCCGGACAGGTGGGCCTTTACAATGTCTATGGCAGTTATAGGGAGGGGCAGGATTGGTTTGTCCCCGTTGACAAAGACAATATAGGTTTGAGCTATACGCTGCCTGCCGGCTGTACGGGCGAGGCGGTGATAACTCCTTACCTGCGTAACATAAAAATCCGTTATGAGGCTGATGTGATCAATGCCGTGTCAGGACGTGTCCGTCAGGCCGCCGGCTGGATGACTGTCGCGGAACCGGTGCGTTATGAAGTCGATTTTATCATCACTGAATGAAATTGCGGTTATGAAGAAATTCCTTGTATCAGTTGCGGCACTGGCGGTTATCGCTCTTTCGGCCAATGGTGCCGATGACAATGTGTCGCCCCGTTTTCAGCAGTCGGTCGAGGCTGAGGTGCGCCCCGGCTTCGTAATTCCCACCAACGACTATTTCCGGGGAAACAATGACGAGCACCGCAACATCAATACATCCCTCTCGGCCCATCTGCGCTACAACCTGCACAACCTTGGCCTTGATATGCCCTCCTATCAGGGCATCGGTATCGCCGTGACCGACTTCCGCGCCCCGCATCTGCTCGGCACCCCGATATCGGCCTATGTGTTTCAGGGAGGACAACTCGCCCGTCTTTCCGACCGTCTGTCACTCAACTACGAGTGGAACTTCGGTGCATCGGCCGGCTGGAAGAAGTCGAGCGATCTTGACATGCACCCTGATGGCGTGATCGGATCGAAAGTTAATGCCTACCTGAATCTCGGCGTGACCTTGCGCTACATGCTTGCTCCCGGCTGGGATCTTGTGGCAGGCATCGAGGGTTCGCATTACAGCAACGGCAATACCAACTGGCCCAACCGCGGAGTCAACACCGCCGGTATGCGGCTCGGCGTGTCATATGCCCTCGGCAATGTAGGCCGGTTTAAGTCACTGCCCGGTGATGATACGTTTGACGCAGGATTCAGTTATGACGTCGTGCTATTCGGCTCAGTGCGCAAGCGCGGCATCGCCAACGAGGATATTTGCCAGGTGCTTCCCGGACATTTCGGCGTGGCCGGCATAAATATAGCACCCATGTACGATGTGTCGCGCCATTTTCGCTGTGGAGTGTCGGCCGACATCCTCTATGACGAGAGCAGCCGTCTTGCCGACTACTGGGTACCCGGCACCAGATATGAAGATATCCGTTTCTATCGTCCGTCGTTCCTCAAGCAGGTATCGGGCGGACTCTCGCTGCGTGCCGAGTGGGTGATGCCGATATTCTCCGTTAATGTCGGCATAGGCCATAACATCTTCGGCCCGAGTGATGACCGCAAGCTGTATCAGATACTCGCCCTGAAGACCTACCTCTGCAAAGGCTTCTTCCTCCACACCGGCTACCAGCTCCTCGACTTCCGCTATCCCAGCAACCTCATGATGGGCATCGGCTACACCTTCCGTTGACCACCCCACACCTTCGCGCTGACGCGCTCGATGTGGGGCCCATATTGCATCGCGGCGTCGCCGCTTAATTGGTTCCACTCCGGGGCCGTTAGGC
>CAZIPQ010000109.1:0-1879 GCA_964541165.1 uncultured Muribaculum sp. | reverse complement strand
CCGTCAGGCCCCGGTATTGTTATGGCATATATCTCCGATGCCTTGTCGTCTACGGCAAATGCCACAATCTGACAGTCAGTCTGTATCATTTTCACCGGATTGCCTTCCCAGTCAAATATGGCGATCTTGTTATCGCTTTCAGGGGTATTTTCGCCGGAATAGGACAGGAATACGTATTCATTGGTGGCCTGCGCTTTATTGAATGCTCTTGTCAGCAGTCCATCCTGACGGGCTTGCACCGGATCAGCCGGCAGATCCATCGGGTGAAAGGCGTGAGAATACACATTACGGAGCACCGTATCTTCCACTGCAAACAGTTCAAGCGTGCCACCATACAGATATGCAACTGCAATATGCTGTCCGTCAGGTGATACGGCCATGCTGTTGTTCATTGAGAAGTCCTGGAGCATCCGGGCGGCAGTCTCATCTTCGGGCATATCGCTGTATGTTGATGCAACCTCTCCGTCTTTCACCAGGACATACGCACGGTTAACCGGCTTTTTGCTGAGATCGGCACTTTCAATAAGTATGCGGTTGCGGTCGATATAGTGAGGCAGGTTCGATGGTCGGGCCATTTCCGAGGTATTTATTTGCTCTATTACTCCGGGTGCACCGGCAATTTTAAGCATTTTAATTGATCTCGGACTACCTTCGCTTATAACCATCACGCTGTCATCATTGAGCATCGTAACGGGCGTAAACATGGCGGAAATGATTTCATCGGGGCCTTGTCCGGATGAAATGATGCGCTCCTTCAGCTGTCCGTCGTTACGACCATATCGATGAACCCATTTGCCGTCGAGTGAGCCAACTATGAATATCGAACTGTCGTTTAGTCCCAAGCTGGCTCCTCCGGGCAATATCTCATCATCCCCGGAGATCACAGTCCACGCTGTTTCTGTAACCTCCGGGAAGATCGTACCGTTATCACTGTTCTTAGTGCTGCACGAACTGCTCGCAAGCAACATCAATACGCCCGACATGGCACAAAATTGCATTCTTCTCATATTGAATATCGTTTATTTCAGGCACCGACATCACCACCTCTGGTGACATGGCATAAGCAATCTGTCAACAATAGTAATAATGTTACTGTTAACAAATGTATTGCTTGTGTTGGCTTTTTGCATATTAATATTCGCAAATATAATTTATAAAATTTTATTTTGCAAATAAATTGCGGAATATCTTAACAAAATGATTGTATTTAATTGTGCGAGTGCGCATTTTGACCGGTCGCACATACATTCTGACCGAATTTTCCCATCCTCCGCACCGGGCCGTGACATAAATTTTGCCATTACAGGGAAATGTACTATTTTTGCACTCAACAAAATTGCCGATGATAGAACGCATAGTCATTATAGAAAATGTCGACCCGGTAAGCTTTTACGGGGTCAATAACAGCAACATGCAGGTAATACGCAATCTCTTTCCGAAATTGCGGATGGCTGCCCGGGGACAGATTATCAAAGTGATAGGCGATCCCGAGGAGACAGCTTCATTCGAGGCTAAGATTAAAGAGCTGGAGGAGTATTGCGCCAAATATAATTCGCTCACCGAGGAGGTCATCCTCGACATTGTCAAGGGGCGCGCTCCCAAGGAGGTAAAGGCCGACAATGTCATCATATTCGGTGTCAACGGCAAGCCCATCACCGCACGCTCCCACAATCAGCAGCTGCTCGTGGAGTCGGTGCTCAAAAACGACCTTACATTTGCTCTCGGCCCGGCCGGCACGGGCAAGACCTATATTGCTATCGCTCTTGCGGTGCGCGCGCTGAAAAACCGCGAGGTACGCAAGATCATCCTGTCGCGTCCTGCCGTGGAGGCCGGCGAGAAGCTCGGTTTCCTGCCCGGCGACATGAAGGACAAGATCGAC
>CAZIPQ010000108.1:2586-7822 GCA_964541165.1 uncultured Muribaculum sp. | reverse complement strand
GATCTCCATGTGCAGCAGCCCGAGGAAGCCGCAGCGGAAACCGAAACCGAGAGCCATCGACGACTCGGGAGTAAATGTAAGCGACGCATCGTTAAGCTGCAGCTTCTCAAGTGAGGCGCGAAGGTTCTCGAAGTCCTCAG
This sequence comes from uncultured Muribaculum sp., assembly GCA_964541165.1. Lineage (GTDB taxonomy): Bacteria > Bacteroidota > Bacteroidia > Bacteroidales > Muribaculaceae > Muribaculum. Next base: position 7,682 of record CAZIPQ010000108.1, on the reverse strand, counting down.
TCTCGATGGGATATACACCCGCAAACACCATCGGCTTGACCTCCTCGAAGCCAGCTATGGCCTTGTCGCATGGACGCTCCACGTGAGTGATGGTATCACCTACCCTCACCTCGCGCGATGTCTTGATACCGGATATAATGTATCCCACATTACCGGCCGAAAGTTCCTGCCGCGGCGACATATCCAGCTTAAGGACACCGATCTCGTCGGCGTGATACTCCTTGCCAGTCGACACAAACTTAACGAAGTCATTTTTGCGGATGGTGCCGTTGACAATCTTATAATAGGCGATGATGCCGCGGAACGGATTGAACACCGAGTCGAAGATCAAAGCCTGAAGCGGAGCCTCAGGATCACCCACAGGGGCAGGCACACGTTCGATGATGGCACGCAATATCTCAGGGACGCCGACTCCGGTCTTACCCGAAGCACGTATGATCTCCTCGCGCTTGCATCCGAGCAGCTCCACGATCTGATCCTCGACCTCATCGGGCTTGGCGCTGTCGAGGTCGACCTTGTTGATCACGGGTATTATCTCCAGATCATTGTCGATGGCCATATAGAGGTTACTTATCGTCTGAGCCTGAATGCCCTGAGAGGCATCAACGATCAGCAGCGCGCCTTCGCAGGCAGCGATAGAACGTGACACTTCGTATGAAAAGTCGACGTGTCCCGGAGTGTCGATAAGATTGAGCACATATTTTTCGCCGTCAAGCTCATAGTCCATCTGGATGGCATGACTCTTGATCGTAATGCCTCGCTCGCGCTCCAGGTCCATGTCATCAAGCACCTGGGCCTGCAGGTCTTTTCCGGCCACAGTGTCGGTATATTCAAGCAAGCGGTCGGCAAGTGTGCTCTTGCCGTGATCGATATGTGCGATAATACAGAAATTTCGGATCCGTTTCATAGTGCAAAATTACAGAAAAATTATGAGTTACGGCCTACTATTGGCTATTTTGTCATCACCGTCGATATGAAGCCTGCCGCTTTCAAGCAACCGGCGCACGGTTTCGATAACATCATCACGGCGCCCGGCCACTTCACTGACAATATATTCAAGCGTCCGCGGCTCCTGAGAAGTGACATAAATCACCGACTCCTCGACAGAACGACGAGCCGACGCATCAGGTGCATGCCGCATCCGCTCACGGCACAGGTCACACTTACCGCACGGTTTGTCAGGCTTCTCGCCAAAATACTCGAGCATCGTGTTGACGCGGCAACCTTCGGTGGCAAACGCGAATTTCTTCATCACCCCTACACGGTGTTCCATACGGGCACGCCGGTCCTCATATATCGCCCGCGGCAATTCGACATATTTCGGCAGCTCACGCGAGGTGGTGTAATAGAGATAGGGCATCTGGCGGCGAGGAACATATTGAAGCACATGCATACGCGACAATTGGAGCAACGTGTCATACACGCGCTGCTCCGTAACATCGGCCCGACGGGCTATGACGCTTTCGTTGATATATACGAAGTCGGCAAAAAGACCCGCATAGCTCCGCAGCATGGTATTGAACACCCGCTCTCCCTCCTCATCAAGGGTGACAGAATAAAGCTCCTCCTTGGACGCCGTAATCATGACTCTCGCCTGAAGATTGACATCCTCCACAAAGTCAAAGTATCCCGCCTGGGTGAGAAGCAACATGGCGCTGCGTGTAGGGATCGGCTGCAATTGATAGGTGGTGAGAAAAACCGGGAAATTAAACTCAAATACCCGGTTGAAGCCGTCGCCTACGGCAAGACTCACAAAATTTCCGGCAAGCTCATAGACACGTCTTATAGTCTCTTTGGGAGGGAATGCATCGGTGATAGCGCGTGTAAGGCGCCCTTTATCGGTATTGGCCACCAGCATTACGGCAAAAGCCGGCTTGCCGTCGCGCCCCGCACGTCCGGCCTCCTGATAATATTCCTCAAGCGACAACGGCATATCATAATGGACCACCACCCTCACATCGGGCTTGTCGATACCCATGCCGAATGCGTTGGTGGCGACGATGACGCGCAATTCGCCGGACTTCCAGCGGTTCTGACGCTCATTCTTATCCTCAATGGCAAGCCCGGCATGGTAATAATCGGCTGAAATACCGTCGGCGGCAAGCAAGGCGGCAACCTCGCGGGTGCGCTTTCGGGAACGGGTGTACACAATGGCACTCCCTGTGGTGGAATGGAGTATATTGAGCAGCTGACGCTCCTTGTCAAAGTCATTACGGACGATGTAGCTGAGATTGTCGCGGGAGAAACTGCGCGACATCACATTGGGCTGACGGAAATGAAGCCTGTCCATTATGTCGCTGACCACATCAGGAGTGGCCGAGGCTGTCAGCGCCAGCACCGGAGCTTCAGGGAAATGAGTCCGAAGTTCGCCGATCTTAAGATAGGACGGGCGGAAGTCGTAGCCCCACTGTGATATACAATGGGCCTCGTCAACGACAAGCAGGCTAAGATTGAGTTCCCGCAGCTGCTCCCGGAAATATTCATTACTGAGTTTTTCAGGCGACAGATACATCAGCTTGACCTTTCCAAGACGGGCACGGTCCATGGCAAGACGCATTTCGGCACGCGACATGCCGGCATGCAGACACACGGCCCTGACATTGCGCGCCCGGAGATTATCAACCTGATCCTTCATCAGGGATATCAATGGGGTCACGACCAATGTAATGCCCGGCAACAGCAATGCCGGCACCTGAAAGGTCAGCGACTTGCCGCCTCCTGTAGGGAGGAGGCCGAGAGTGTCGCGTCCCGCAAGTATGGAGTCTATGATTTCTCCCTGAAGCGGCCTGAAGGCGTCATAGCCCCAGTAATGCTTCAGGACACCGAGAGGAGTGGCATCCATCAGGAATTGGCGGCAATACGTATCTCCTTTACCTGAAGCTGTACATGCCCCGCCGAGGGATGATGCTTGTTTTCCTCGATGGTATAGCAGATATCAAACGGCTTGCCTGAGTGGATATAATCAAAATAATTGCTCATATTGAAGGCTATGCCGTTAAACACCTTACCCGAGGTATTGTCGACGAGTTCCAGTTTGATATGTTCCAGATGCTTGCCGACAAGCTTGCTGGTTCCGAAGTCAGTGACACCGCGGGAACAGAACACGGGTTTCTGGTTTCCGGGGCCGAATGGATTGAACTTACGGAGCAGACTGAGAAACTCAGGCGTAATATCGGAAAAAGTCAGATAAGTATCGATCTCCAGCTGAGGATGCAGCTGCGAGGGCTGTATATTGGCAGCGACATACTCCTCGAAACGGCGGCGGAATTCCGGAATATTCTCTTCCTTCAGCGACAGGCCCACGGCATAGGTGTGACCACCAAAATTTTCCAGCAGATCGCGGGCCGAGTCAATGGCACTGTACACATCGAACCCCTGCACCGAACGTGACGAGCCTGTAGCGAGGCCGTTGCTCAGCGTAAGGACAACCGACGGCTTATAGTAAAGCTCGGTAAGGCGTGAGGCCACGATACCGATAATGCCTTTGTGCCAGTCTTTGTTGTATATCACGATCGACTTGCGGTCATCAAGCAGTTCGGGATGACTGTCGATGATGGCATTGGCCTCCTCAGTGATGCGTCGGTCGAGCTCCTTGCGGTCACGGTTGTACTGGTCGATATTCTTGGCTATCTGATATGCGTCGGCAAAGTCACGGGCCACAAGCAGCTCTACGGCTTCCCGGCCGCTCTGCATGCGTCCTGAAGCATTTATACGCGGCCCGATCTTGAAGATCACGTCGCTGATTGTGATCTCGCGGTTGCCGAGCTGACAGATCTTGATGATGGCTCGCAGGCCAACATTCGGATTGGAGTTAAGACGCTTCAAGCCCCAGTAGGTCATGATGCGGTTCTCCCCCACCATTGGCACGATATCCGACGCTATGCTTACCGCCACAAGGTCCAGCATGTGGTCCAGCTCACTGCCATTGATGCCGTTGCTCATGGCAAATGCCTGCATGAACTTGAAGCCGACTCCACAACCCGACAGATGGGGACACGGATAGGTCGAGCCCTCAAGCTTGGGATTGAGGATAGCCACCGCATCAGGCAGCTCCTCATCGGGCACGTGATGGTCGCAAATGATGAAATCAATGCCTAAAGTACGGGCGTACTTTATCTCCTCGATCGCCTTGATACCGCAGTCAAGGATTATGATCAGCGTGACGCCGGCCTCATGGGCCTCGTCAATCGTACGGAATGAAATACCGTATCCCTCGTCATAACGCGTAGGGATATAGTACTCGATGTTGGAGTAGAAATTCTGCAGGTACTTGTAGACAAGCGCTACCGCCGTAGTGCCGTCCACATCGTAGTCGCCGAATACCATTATCTTCTCCTTTGACCCCATGGCCCTGTTGAGCCTGTTGACAGCTTTATCCATATCGGGCATCAGGAACGGATCGTGCATGTCCTTGAGCGACGGATGGAAGAAACGTTCCGCTTCGTCGACCGAGGTAATGCCACGTTGCACCAGTAGCTCGCTAATGGGTGGACAGTTGGCGTACTTCGACGCCAATTCCGTCTCTAATAGTTGTTCTTCTTTTGTAAGGGGTAAGTAATGCCATTTACTTATCATTATGTTGTTTTCTATTTTTTTGCTAAGCAAAAAGGCCCATGTCATTGGCATGAGCTGAAGAGAGAGGAGGTAGAGGCTAATTCTAAGGCCGTTCATCGCGTTTTGAGGAGAGCGCGAAAGCCCATTTTATGCCATAATGCAAATATAGCCATTTTCTATGAGAAAATGGCTATACTATTGTTATTTTAGATTAAATTAATTTTTGCTCAATCCTGCCCCGCAAGATGCACGTCAAGCTGCGGGAAGGGGAAATTGATACCATGGTCAGGCAATTCACGGTAGAAACGCTCGTTCATGTCAAAATACACGCCCCAGTAATCGCCTGATGCGACCCAGGCCCTTACCGTAAGGTCGACACTGCTCGAATTGAGGGTGCCGAGCGCCACCATAGGACTGCGGTCAACCTTGGGAAGCTGGGCGCGCAGACGGGCATTGCGCTCCTCGATGCTCATTATGGCGACATGCTTTTTCTTCTTGTGCCACAGGCGCCACCACCATGAATGTGAGGCACGGTCAGCATC
>CAZIPQ010000108.1:0-2486 GCA_964541165.1 uncultured Muribaculum sp. | reverse complement strand
GAGGTATTGATGATGGTGCTGAAGATCTGAATCTCCTTGACCGTTCCGGAATAGCCCTGGGCCTCGATATAATCACCTACCTTATAGGGCTTGAGCAGGAGAATCAGCACTCCGCCGGCAAAATTCTGGAGCGTGCCGCTCAGTGCCAAACCGATAGCGACACCGGCCGAAGCAAACAGCGCAAGGAATGAGCTCGTCTCGATGCCCAGAATACCGACTACCGTAACTATCAGGATGAAATACAGGACTATACGTACCATGCTCAGAATAAACGAGCTGAGCGAACGGTCCAGCTGGCGCCTGATGAATATAGTGTCTACAATCTTGTATATCTTGGAAATGATGAACTTACCCAGGTAGAACACCACGATGGCGATGGCAAGGTGGAAAGCGAAATCCACCATACCGTTGACAAGTTTCTGGAGAAGCACATCAAGCGACAATCCCTCGAGCGACTTAAGGTCGTTGCTCAAGTTAGTGGACAGGGAATCAACGGCGGCCGTGGTCTCAGGCGTCATCGCGCCGGCAGCAAGCAAGTCATCAAACTGTAGTGGCAGCATAATGCAAAGGTCAATAATCAATTAGCAGGTAATACATCGCGCGCCCACTCCAGATCGGAATATTCGTACATGTCACCTAACGATTGATTGACCGGGAAAAATGTCGATACCCCATAACAATCATTCAGCGGCAGACGACCATTCCACATAGAGGGAGTATGCGCCGCATATATAACAAATTTGTTAAGGGCCTGGTTGAATGCTTCGGTAAGTTTGGCATCAGCGGCAAGCGCCCGCGACGTATGCGCGAGATCATAATACAGCTTGCCGAACTCCGGTTGCGATAAATTCCAACGGTAGCCGTAGGTCTGCGGTTCAAAGCCCTCGGGGAGAGTCATGTTGGCCGCATAGATATCACGGCAAGCCTCAGCCAGATCGACGATATAAGTCATATTGTAGGCCGACATGGCTATACTGCGGTCTTCTCCGCTCAAGCCATTGTAGTACTCAAACGTAGAGCGTGCAGCGGCCACCGGGTCAGGAGTCTCAGCCGTAAGCCACTTCAGGTTAAGGTGATATGGCATGCCGGCAAGAGGGGTTTCGGTTGGTGATGCCACGATTACCGGAGCCGCATTGCGCAGTTCGTAAAGCGACTCGATATTACCCATATAGCAGCAGTCCATGTAGATAAAATCCCACGGATGAGTCTCCAAAGCGCGGCCAAGATCATTTATAGCCATCTCCTTGCCATTGTCCGAGCCCCATGAACGGCCCTGTCGCAGAGTCGTCGATGTGGTGATCCAGCCCGTAGCATGGCTCCACAGTACGAGTCCGTACTTATCGGCAGGAGAAATGCCGCGCATGTCGGAAAACACCTGTGTCATGCGCTCCACACTGACGCTGGGCAGCGAGGAGTCATAGGTCTTGAGTGTCTCAAGTCCGGAGGCTGTCACACGTTTTAATGCGGGGGCATTCGACCCGACAGCCAGATAGACAATCACATCGGCATTTTCAGTATCGACATCAGCCATGCCGGTTACCATCTCATTGAGGTCACGGGTGGCCCAACCGGCTGTACCGAGGTTATTGGTAGCTACCATGTAGACAAGAAGCGTGCGGCGGGGCACGGGATCCTTTCCGGGCTCATCGCTGCTGCAAGCCTGGAATATAAGGGATATAATGAATATCGTAATTAAGTATATGTGTCTCATAATATGCAAAGTTACGTAATTTTCAGCAATTTGCCATGTTAATAATTTCTAAGACCTTGGACTACAACATCTGGGAGCATCAGAGGATGGGACTAAGCAGACGGAACAACGACTCCTTGACTTTCTGCATGGCCGGACGCTTTATCCATAGCGTCGGGTCGATGCGAACGCAGTCATTGATATCCTTGAGGAAAATATCGCGCAACCGCGCATTCACGTCAGTCGAATACACGAATGCGTTGATCTCAAAATTATGCTCGAAGCTGCGGAAATCAAAATTGGTTGATCCTACCGATGCAAACTCGTCGTCGACAACAACCGCCTTGGCATGAAGCATACCGGCCTCATAGAGATACACCTTTATGCCGGCTTCAAGACACTCCTTCACATAGCTGAACGACGCATAGGTAAGCAGTGCCGAGTCGCTGCGGGCGGGCAGCATGATGCGCACGTCGACCTTTGACAGCGCGGCAGCCTGAAGCGTGCGCAGCATCGCCACATTGGGCAGGAAATACGGCGTCTGTATGAATACACGCCGCTTGGCATTGGAAATAGCTTTCTGGAGCACCATGGCTATATTGCTCCACAGATTGGTAGGTCCGGCGGTAAGTATCTGTATTCCGGCGTTAAACGTTGGGTGCCGCCGCATGTGACGGTCAACAGGCGCCTCGACAAGCGGCTGTCCCATAAAGCTCCAGTCCACGGCAAAGGCATACTGAACACCGCCGGTGGCAGGCCCGGTGATACGCAGGTGTGTGTCACGCCATATACCCGA
>CAZIPQ010000107.1:0-7924 GCA_964541165.1 uncultured Muribaculum sp. | reverse complement strand
CCTTGTATTGCATAGTACTATGTAATTACGTAGTTTTGTGAAAAATTAAAAATGGAGTAAAAAATGAATCCTGACAATATCAAATCACAGATGCGTAAGGGTATGCTTGAATACTGCATATTATTGCTGTTGCATCGTCACAGGCTTTATTCGTCGGATATAATCCGTTCTCTCAAGGAAGCCTCGCTGATTATAGTGGAGGGTACGCTTTATCCGTTGCTGACGCGTCTTAAGAAAGAGGGATTGCTTGGTTACGAATGGGTAGAGTCTAATCAGGGCCCCCCACGGAAGTACTATTATCTGACAGAGGCAGGCGAGGCCTTTCTCGCTGAACTTGAACGAGCCTGGAACGAACTTAACAATACAATCGATCATTTACGTAATTCATAAAAATAATCACAGCAATGAAACGTACTATTACGGTCAATCTTGCCCAACGGGTATATACAATCGACGATGATGCCTATAATATGCTTGACGAGTATCTGTCAACACTGCGTCAGGTCTTTGCAGGGAATGACAGCACCGATGAGATCCTCGATGATATAGAGGTGAGGATAAGTGAGCTGTTCGCTGAGAAAATCACTGATCTGCATAGTGTGATTACGATCAGTGATGTCAATGAGGTTATCGCACGGATCGGACGCCCGGAGGATTTTTCAACTGATGAAGAAAATGATGTAGCCGGTCAGCGTGCCAACATACCGCCAATACCGGATACCGTAAGCCCCACACCACGGCGTCTGTATCGTGATCCGGCCAATAAAATGGTTGGTGGAGTGTGCAGCGGCATTGCAATGTACATTAATGTCGATCCAGTGTGGGTGAGACTCGCTGTAATACTTCTGTTCTGCTGTTTCCATGTCATTACTATCGCTGCCTATCTTCTCCTCTGGGCTATAGTTCCTGAAGCAAATACGGCCGGTGCGCGTATGTCAATGTCAGGCGCGATTCCGACGCTCGACAATGTGGCCAAGGTTGTGTCGGAGCAGTACAACAATGCACGCGATTATATTCATTCTCCATCCTCCATCTCATTTCTGAGCCGGCTCGGACGGGGCATCACATCGGTATGTGCGTTGCTTTTCAAGATAATGCTTGTTCCGCTGGCTGTCATAGCCGTGCCTGTAGTCGTAGCAGCCGGTTTGTGGTTGTGCTGTGCTTTGGTAGGTATCGGTCAGGAGTGGTTTGGCTATGAGAGCTGGTTACTTACGATATTTCCACAGACAGGATGGGGCTCCCATCTGATCGGCTGGGGAAGCTGTCTGTATCAGTTGTTCACATGCGGCGTCGCGGTGATAGTCGGTATTCCGGCCCTCGCGCTGCTGTGTATAATATGGAATGCCCTGTTCTCCTCAGGCCGTGCGATGAGCCGCACCACAGGTAAGACGATGTTTATAGTGTGGCTGGTAGGTATTACAGTCGCTGTGATATGCGCTATAGTTATTGATATTCATTTTTGACTTGTTTCAGATAGCCGAAAGAAGTATATTTGCCGATTATGAAAGAACTGAATGTAATTACACCGATACTGAGTGTAGCCTACGATGAGCTGAGTGATGATGACCGTGTGCTAGTTGATGCGGCCCGTGAGGCCACATACCGTTCCTATGCCCCTTACAGCCATTTTTCAGTGGGCGCGGCCATCAGACTGGACAATGGAGAGATTGTTACCGGAGCCAATCAGGAGAATGCCGCATATCCATCAGGATTATGTGCCGAGCGTACTGCGGCGTTCTATGCCCATGCCCGTTATCCTGAAGCCAAGTTTCGTGTCCTTGCAGTCGCTGCGCGTGACACATCAGGTGAAGAGATAGCAGCTCCCATATCGCCATGCGGCGGCTGCCGGCAGTCGTTGCTGGAGTATGAGACGCTTGCCGGTGACAACGTGAAGGTGATACTTGCCGGACGCGATGCCATATACGTGTTGCCGTCGGTAAAATCATTGCTCCCGCTGGCATTTGTGGATTTTAAATAAAATTTTGTAGGGTGATTAAACCTTTTTACGTTACTTGGTCTAAAGAATTGTAAACTCGATTAACAATTTTGCTAAGTACCCCGTTTAATTAAATGAATTTCAGTGTAAAAGGGCTGTTTATCGCCCTGCTCCTAACTCTCTCGGCATCAGTTGCCGCATCGGCTGCTCGTATTACAGGTACAGTTACCGACTCTCAGGGTGAACCAATGATTGAAGCTACATTGCGACTGCTGTCGGCACGCGACAGTGCATTTGTAAGCGGTGTCACATCCGATGTCAACGGCCGGTTTAACATTCAGAATGTCAAAAGTGGAAATTACATTCTTCAGGTTACCTATCTCGGTTACGAAACCCTTAATACTAATGTAAAAGTAGGGACATCAAATGTCAGCCTCAAGCCACTGGTGTTGAAAGAGTCAAGCGTGATGCTTAAAGAGGCGGTGGTAACTGGTGTAAAAAGTGATGTTACGGTCAAGGAAGACACGATTGAATTTAATGCAGGCTCTTACAAGACTCCGCCGAATGCAGTTATAGAGGATCTTCTGAAACGTTTGCCGGGAGTCGACGTTGATAGTGACGGTAAGATTACCGTCGGCGGTAAACAGGTTACGAAATTCCTTGTAAATGGTAAGGACTTCTTCTCCGACGATCCAAAGGTAGCCTCAAAGCAGCTTCCTGTGGATATTGTCGAGAAGCTTCAGGTGATTGACCGTAAGAGTGATCTCGCGCGTCTCACCGGTGTGGATGACGGCGAGGAAGAGACAGTGATAAATCTGTCGGTAAAGCCGGGTATGGACAACGGTTATGTAGGTCAGGCCAATGTCGGTATGGGTACTGATGACCGTTATGCCGGTAATTTCAATGTGAACCGTTTCTGGAACGGTAATCAGGTATCGCTTCTCGGTAATTTCAATAATATAAATCAGCTTGGATTTACTGATGGAGGTGAAGGACGTTTCAACCGCTACGGCGGTGGCAACGGTATCACTACATCGCAGGCACTGGGCGTCAACTTCAATGTCGGTCGACAGGATGAGACCTTCCGTATGGGTGGTGATGTGCAATATGGCCATACTGACCAGAATACCCGCAATAGCCGCGAGCGTCAGTATCTGTTTGCTGACTCCACATCATATCAGAGCAGCCGCTCGGGCAGCCGTGACCGCGGCCACAACGTGCGTGCCAACCTGCGTATCCAGTGGAAGATCGACTCGCTCAATACATTGGAATTCCGCCCCACGTTCTCACTGAATTTCAATAAATCATATAGTAATGACTCGTCTCTGACGCTGGCCGGTGATGCTGCCCGCACTGAGGTTACCCGAAGCAACAACCGTGGTAATTCCGACGGACATTCTTACGATATCGGCGGAGAACTATGGTATAACCATAAATCATCACGCCGCAGGGGCCGTTCGTTCTCGTTCTCATTTGAATACAAGACCAGTGACACCCGTGAGGATGATTACAGCACATCGCTGAACCGTTTTTATCTGCTGGATTCTATTTCGCTTCAGGATAAGGTTACCGACAGTCATTCCTGGAACAACAGTATCGGCGGTCGACTGACCTGGACAGAGCCTATCGGTGATGTCAGCAACGGACGTTTCTTGTCATTGAGCTACCGCTTGAACTACCGGTGGAACAACTCTGACAAACTGGTGTATCAGCATCCGGTCGATTATCCGGAGATGGGTGATCCGATTGTAGATTACGGCTCTCTCGATTTTGATGACGAACTGAGCAACCGATTCCGCAACGACTATTTCAATCAGCGTATACAGCTCGGCTTTAAGCAGGTTAGATCGGCCTATACATTTGATGGCGGTATTACCTTGACTCCATCAATGACCAAGAGTATCGATCTGATCAATGAGGACCGTAATCTTCCGGCCCGCTGGGTGTGGAATGTGGCTCCCTATCTGCGCTACCGCTATAGGTTAAAGAAACGCCGCAATATAAACTTTGACTACCGCGGTCGCTCAAGCCAGCCGAGCCTGAAGCAGTTGCAGCCTGTGCCGGATATGACCAATCCTCTGCGTGTAATAATCGGTAATCCTAATCTTGACCCTACGTTTACCCATAATCTCCGATTAAATTTCAACGACTACAACGAAGAGTCACAGCGCTCGATAACATTGAGGTTCGAGGGTTCGGTGACACAGAACAGTATCGTATCGCTCACTACCTACAATGCCGAAACAGGCGGTCAGGTGACAACCTATAAGAATGTTAACGGTAATTATGATGGACGTTTGTTCTCGATGCTCTCACTGCCGATGCGTAATCGCCACTGGCAGATGAACTTTAATCTCATGGGTTCATACAACCAGAATATCGGTTTCAACAACGGCCAGCGTAACCGAAGCAACAACCTTAGTGTCGCTCCGTCAATGAGTGTGGCGTTCCGTCCTGAGAACTGGGAAGCAGAGCTTCGTCCGTATTATCGCCTTCAGAATACACGCAATACACTTAATACGCGCAATAACCAGAATGTGAAAAACTTCGGTGGCCGTTTTAACGGTTCCTGGTATTCTCCTTTCGGCCTTGTAGTTACGACCGATCTCAACTTTACTGCTTCACGCGGTATGGCGACAGGATATAATACCGACGAGTGGATGTGGAACGCTTCGATAAGCTATCAGTTCCTCAGGAACCGTACCGGCACGATAATGCTCAGAGCCTATGACCTGTTGCAGCAGCGCAAGAGCATACGTCGTTCTGTAACTGCCAACTATATTGACGATACAAGCTATAATGCTCTTACACGCTATTTCATGGTATCGTTTACGTACAAGATAAATACGTTTGGCAAGAATCGTCCGAAAGACCGCAATGAAGGGATGGGTCCCGGCGGATTTGGCGGTCCCGGTGGTCGCGGAGGCTACGGCGGAGGCCGTGGTGGATTTGGCGGCGGCCGTCCCCGTTGATAAGATGTTTATTTGATAGTTTGTATAGCGCCCGGTTGCTGTTGTTTCAGCAATTCGGGCGTTATTATTGTGTGCCTGTCGATGATCTTGACATTGTTAAGTTGCATGGGGGTCATCGGTTGCACACCTTCTATTGCCGGGCGTTTAATCTGTTTCATCTTTTTGTGGTGTTAGGATTGACGATACTTTGTTAAGCGCGAGTAGCACGGTGACATAACACATGCCGAGTACAAACAGCTCTATTCTGATAGGGAAAATGCCGCTGAACCATCCGCCACCCAGATAGCAGAAGAAAAGCAGCCAGAGGGTAGCCTGCACGCTTACGCACAACGTACACCATGCCTTGGCCCTGAATTTCTGATACCAGATGCTCCATGCGGTAAACGGGAGGCAGCAGGCATTGCACAAGGCAAGATAGCATGTCCATTGCGGGAATACGAGCAGTGTGAGCAGACTCACGCTGAAGTAGGCGAAACCGACTTCACTCCATCCGAAGATACCGAAAAATTTCGAGGCCTTCGTTGTCAGTATGCTGTCGCAGCCTCCGGCCTGCAGAACGCCGCACACACTGTCGGCTACCGCATTTTTTATACCCATGGACTTTTGCACCAGCAGGTAGGTGAGGCCAAGTCCGAGGATATTGAAGGCGGTCAGCAGTATTGTGGATACATGGCGGTAGAGCCCGTTGCTGATGAAGAGATAGCCGAAAAGGAGCAGCGCACACGCGACTAGCGCGTAGTCGCGTATGCGTGCCATATATATGTTCAGGATATGATGTCCATAGTCCGGCTCGGCCGACTGTGAGGTCGGGTAGGCAAAAAACACCACTCCTGTGGAAGCCTCGCAAAAGTCAGAGGCTGGAACAGTCTCGGCAACTCCTTCGCTGATATAAGTCACTGAATTTTCATTAACATCGGTGACGGTGACAAAGGCTCCGCCGGCAGTCTGGGCCAGATATGGCACAGGGGACGTCAGTAAGGCCTTACGGTCGGTCAATGTGTAACCCTCGCTCGGAATACCGTAGTCATTGAGCAGATGAGACAGGCCGAACAGTGACTTGAATGTCATTGCCTGAAACTGCTTGTCGGAATAGTCGGCGGTATGCGGTACTTCGAGCGCAGTCAAAAAATCAGTGAATAGCGAGGACTTGCCCATATCGGTTATGAGTTAAAGCTTTCGATCTTACTTAACAATATGTTTCCGTCGATCTCACCGCTATGACGCCATTTCTCCACTCCGTTATGGTAGATGATAAAGGTAGGGATGCTCTGGACATCATTTTCCGATGCGAGACTCTTGTTTTCGTCGATATCAAATTGATATACATCGACCGATGATCCGAGAAGTTCGCGTATCTGCTCAACAACCGGCATCATACGCTTGCAATGAGGACACCAAGAGGCAAAGAATTCAACTAATACCGTAGGTGTCGATTTAGTAATTTCTGAGTACTGCATAGTATTAACGTTTTAGTGTGTTTCCACTAAAACGTCATGCGTTCCCTCCGGGTTGACCAAATAACAATAATTAAGGGATCAGTGATGCGTCGGCTACAATACGGATGACATTCTCAGTATTTGTCGTGATGGGGAAGTGCCGTGAACTCCGCATCCCGATTACCCATAGGATGGTGTCATTTAACGCAAGTACATGTACATGCTGCTTGGCGGTAAGCGGTAGTTTGGCATCGCTTAGCAGGTCGCTTATTTTGCGGCTGCCTTTCATCCCGAAGGGAGCGATACGGTCACCATGTTGCCATTGGCGTAAAGTGAAGGTTGGATCAGTGTCGAGAAGCGCCCCGTCGAGGTATAGCGTCATGCCTGAACGGTCGAATGTCACCTCACTGCGTGGTATGATCGTAACCGATAACCCTTCAGGTATAGGACCAGACAGTGTAAAGTCAATGCCTGCTCCGACGTTTTTCACCGTCAGGTCAGGCTTCACGATTAGTTGTCCACGGTCTATCAGCGCTGTATGTGTGGATGAGTGGAATTGACGTCCTGACTGATGCGCTCTGTCGATTATATCGGCTGCCTGAGAATAGTTGAAGCCATAATCGCGGAGCAGTTCGAAAAGCATTGTGGACGCATTGCTGACATCATGCTTTATCGCTGACAGATTGATGGTGTCTCCGTCAGTATATTTTCGGGCAGCAGCTGCGATAAGCTCTTCATACAGGGCAGCATTGCGCGACATGTCAGTCAGCGTGCGGTCAATACCGGTTGCACTGTCGGGAAACTCACTGTGGAGGGTAGGGAGGACAATGTTACGCAGCCGGTTGCGCTTTACGTCATTGACAAGGTTGGATGAATCAACGATGTATTCAAGCCCTGCACGTTTAAGATATGCCTCGATATCCTGTCGAGTGCTGTCAAGCATCGGCCGGATTATATTGCCGTTACGGCGCTTCATTCCGGTTATTCCGCGTATGCCTGTGCCGCGGAGAAGATTTAGAAAAAGCGTTTCCTCATTATCTTCACGATGATGGCCCACAGCTATCGGTATTCCTCCGTATTCGGCTGACAATTCAGCAAACCATTTGTATCGCAGCTCACGGCATGCCATTTCGGTAGATACGCCGTTGGTCAGTTTGTATGAAGGTACGTCGAAGTGAATTTCCCTGTATGTGGTGTCGCACTTCCGGGCAATATTTTCAGAAAATTGTCTGTCGCGTTCAGATTCTTCTCCGCGCAGATGAAAATCGCAGTGAGCCGCTACGCATCGGTATCCGGCAGAACTCAAAGCTGAGAGAAGTGCCACTGAATCAGCGCCTCCGCTTAAAGCTACTATTACTTCATGGCGGGGTGGCTCCTGACGCGGTATCAGTTGCTCTGCTTCTATGCTTTCTGCAATTTTCAAAATAAATTTGTCCATGACACAAAAATAGCAAAAAAAATTTGCACAATAAAAAAAATGTCCTTACCTTTGCACACGTCAAACGATGACAACATTGACATTTGAAAATTGCCTTGTGGTGTAATGGTAGCACGTCGGATTCTGGTTCCGCCTGTGAGGG
>CAZIPQ010000106.1:0-7932 GCA_964541165.1 uncultured Muribaculum sp. | reverse complement strand
CTGTCTTTCTTTGACGCGCTGAAAGAAGTGAGGCTATGCCGTAAGAGTTACGACATAGCCTCAATGTCTATGTTGGAAACGGAAATTACAGGTTTTTGTTTATCGTGGCGGCGATATCAGCCATGTCTTTATCATCAAGCTGAAGTTTCGGCTTGCGGAAGTCCATGTCTGACTCGGCGTTTATGGGCACGAGATGGATGTGGGCGTGAGGTACCTCAAGACCGATTACAGCCTCGGCAACACGTTTGCAGGGAAGACACTTTTTCATCGCTGTAGCTACCTTTTTTGCGAAAAGGTTCAGCTGGGCAAATTCCTCATCGGAAAGATCGAAGATATAGTCGACCTCCTTCTTGGGAATTACGAGAGTGTGACCCGGGGCAAGCGGATTTATGTCGAGAAATGCGAAGTGCTTGTCATCTTCCGCAACCTTGTAGCACGGGATCTCACCGGCCACGATTTTACTGAATATCGATGCCATGATCAGAATGATATTTCTACGATTTCAAATTTAGCCACACCGGCCGGTATCTTTATCTCTACGATGTCGCCAAGTTTGTGGCCGAGCAGTCCCTGTGCAACCGGAGTGCTGGACGCGAGCTTTTTCTCTTTCAGGTTAGCCTCGCTGTCGGCTACGATGGTATATTCCATTACCATACCGTTGGCGATATTCTTTATCTTAACCTTGTTAAGAATCTGAACCTCCTCATTGTTGAGCTTGCTGTCATCGATGATGCGGGCATTGGCCACAAGATCCTTAAGCTGGGCTATCTTCATTTCAAGCATACCCTGAGCTTCCTTGGCGGCGTCATATTCGGCATTCTCCGAAAGGTCACCTTTGTCACGGGCCTCGGCGATTGCATGAGAGATCTTTGGACGCTCAAATGTCTCAAGATAAGCGATTTCGTCCATCTTCTTTTTGTACCCTTCGCGGGTCATGTATGTTATTGCCATATCAGTTAAGTGTTTTTAATTTAGTAAAAAAGAAAGAACCCCGTCCAATGGACGAGACCCTTAAATGTATTTTTGCTTATTTCTGTATGACAAAGTTACGTAAAACTTTTGAAACCGCCATACTTTTAATCAGATGTTTTATAACATTTTTATGAAAGGACAGGCCGTAAAATGTGCTGTAATCCGCGCCCTCCAATGGCGGTATACAGGTAAACAAAACGGTACATTAACCGCCGACGGAGTGAGCCGGTGCGCGACATTACTTCGTGTATAAGCCGGGATGAATGGGGGGAGTGTTCGCGCCGGTACAGCCCGGCGAGGAATGCCCGCCTCAGTTCGAGCCACTCTGTCGGATACCGGTTGTCACGGAACGTGATTTCCGCCGAGTCGAGGGCTTCTTCCCATTTGTGGAATGATGAACTGAAGTCGGTTCCGGTGATTGAGTTTTCTCCGGCAAAAGTCCTTACGGTTATTGCATCTCCAAGTCGCTTAACGTGTGGGTTTAGGGCTAACAACCGGAAGCCAAGTTCATAATCGTTCCATCCGCTTACCGAAACGTTCCATCCTCCCGCACGTCGGAAAAGCTCTGTCCTGGCCGCGTATCGCTGCGTTGCAAATATTGAATTGAATGTGGCCTCGAACAAAAGGTTTTTATCAAGAAACGGCAGTATCCTCTTTTTTTTGCCATGAAGCGGAAAATGCTCTACATCCCAACCGGCAATATCGAGCAGGTCATCCTGCGAGAATGCATTTATGACCCGTTCAATGTGTCCGGGCAGCATTATGTCATCCGAGTCAAAGAACATGGTGTAGGGAGTAGTCACTGCATCGAGTCCGCGGTTACGTGCTGCGCATGCGTTGTGCTCCGACAGTTCCTCCAGTAATGAGGCGCGTATTTCCGGACGATTGTTATCTGCAATGTATTTCCTGACTATGTCGCGGGTACTATCGGTCGATGCATTGTCGACTATGATCAGGTCGAAGCTACCTTGCTGACTGAAAACTGACTCAAGTGTGCGCCCGATAATCTCAGCGCGGTTGTACACCGGAATTACTACGGATAGGAGAGGAGTGTTCATTTTGTCAATGATTTTAGCCGGAGGCTGAGCTGCCATAATAATCCGGAGTTCATGATTGTGGAAAGTATTCTGGTTTTGACGGAATACGTTACCGGGAGATCTTGTACAAGCGTTCTCCATTGATTGAAGCGTCGGCGATCTTTGGACAGCCATGCCTGAGTCAATGTGTAATGGCTGCGTGAGTTGTAGAAGCCTATAAGAGAGTCGTCGGCCACGTCAAGGTCAAGTTGTAACTGTCGCGTGAGCCTTATGATACCGGCCTGAAAATCAAAATTCTTAGCATAATTCTCCTCAGATGATATGCTTTTATGCCCTACGGAATAGTTAAGCGTGATCTCAGGGATATATGCTATGCGTCCTTTCGCTGCCAGCATTACCGATATCTGGAGATCCTCACAAGGAATTTCCGGGGAGAAAAGTCCGGGATATTCATTAAGGATATCCATAATCAGATCCCGTCGGTAGAGCGAGGTGCACAGATGAATGATCGGAGCCGCATCATGGCGTAGCAGCGGCACTACAAGTTCACCGGCCTCCGTGACAGGTTTCAGATAACTCTCTCTTGTACCATGTGGATCGGAAGGGGAGATTGCTCCTGTTCGGCTGTCGACATACTGCCATCCGGTATGTGTAAGCGCTATTGCCGGGTCATTATCCATTATTGAGACCTGTCGGGCAAGTTTCTGTGGGTTGATCCAATAGTCATCGCCCGCGCAATCGGCGATATAAATACCTCTGCATGCTCTTATGCATCGGGTATAGTTGGCCGTCACCCCTTGATTTACCTCTGATGTAAGTACCCGGATGTTGCTGTATCTGTCGGCATAAGAACGGGCTACCGAGAGTGTGCCATCGGTTGATGCATCATCGCCGATCACAATTTCAACGGGAAAGTCACATTGCTGGGCCAGTACTGACTCGATAGTACGTGCGAGAGTGTCGACCTGATTGTAGGTGACGATGATAACCGATACCTTAGGAAGTGTGTCCATGATTCAGCAGGTTAGTGATGACAGGTATTTTGCAAACTGTTCACGCAGATCCCTTTCCTGCAGATTAGCCTGCCATGTATGCAGTGCATTATGCTTTAATTGCATATATGCCTGCCGGTCATTGATATATCGGTCAATCAGATCCGCAATT
This sequence comes from uncultured Muribaculum sp., assembly GCA_964541165.1. Lineage (GTDB taxonomy): Bacteria > Bacteroidota > Bacteroidia > Bacteroidales > Muribaculaceae > Muribaculum. The sequence continues at coordinate 4,759 of CAZIPQ010000106.1, read as the reverse complement.
TCCTCGTAGGACATATTCACATCGACAGGAATTCCGTTGGATGAGTTTACGATTTCCGGCGTTCCACCCACAGCGGTTGCTACCGGGGGGATTGAATAGGAAAGAGATTCGCATATAGTAATTGGTGCCCCTCCTTCGGAATCGCTTAGCAGTATGGTCCAGTCTATCGGTATTTCCCGGTAAATTGCATGCACCTGACTGTTGTCAAGCTTGCCGCGAAGATCAACGTCAAGGTTGTCCGGCAAATCGGATAAATTAGTTTTTAACTCATTCATCAATGAGCCATCACCGACATGTATCCAGTTTATTCTCAGTTCAGGATGACGTTTTGCAATCTCAGTCACAAGGGCAAGATTTCGGTCAACACGTTTGACCGGTTCCACACGTGCCACTGACATGAAGGCTATGGCATTGTCTCCTTCCGAATGTCCTGCATTGACGGTATTGTCAGGTTTGGATGAACCGAGACGTGAAGTCCTGATGATATCTTTATGCCCGGGGAACCGGTGACGCAGATAGTCAGCGCTTGTCTCACTGGCGGCGCATACTCCGCTCATACGGCCGAGTGTCATGTTGCGCAGTGTGGCGGGGTGGGGCGCTGAGTGAATATTATCATAGATGTCATATCCGTGAGCCCGGCTTACAATATGCAGTCCCGTATGATGCGGCGACAGCATTGCGAGGGCCGAAGTAACAGTGTCAAACCAGAATGTATAGGCAGTTACCGAAGTTGACGTAGCTTCGTAGCGTTTGAGGACTGATCCGATGATACGGCTCATATAAGCCACATTGGAGTATGTGACTATATTTTTGAGAACTTTGTTGTTAGGGGTATCGGAGTCGCGGAATGCCGGGATAAGGTTCTTTAATGTAAATGGATGAAGCAGCCACAGGCGCTTCATCCATCTGTTCTGTATGCCGGAATCATCGGCTAATGTTGTATCAACAATGACATTGGGTATGTCAACGTGACACATTGTATCCTTGCGGATAAGAGGTAATAAGACCACCTGGTCAAACTCACGGCTCAGCGCTTCAATGTCAGGTTTTACAAATACTTCCTCCGTGTAATTTCTGAAAGGATAGCATTCGGTAAACAGCAGTACGGTGCGCCGGGTCATTGAAGCGGCTTATTACAGGTAGGGAGCTATGTCACTGTCAAGTTTGCTGAGATCGAGCACTCGCTTGACAAGCGTACCATTGGCGATGATAAATGTGGTGGGCAGTCCGACAATATTATACTGGTTTATTACAGTGGCCTGCTGTGTGGCAGGATCATAAACTGTAATCCAGGGGAGATTTTTAGCTGACTGACGCCACTGATACTCATCATTGTCAAAAGCAACCTGATAGATTTCCAGACCCTTGTCGTGGTATTTCTGATAAGCGTTGGCAAGAGCGACATTTACTGCCGGTGATTTCTCTGCGGCATAGTTGGTGAAGTTGAGGACAACCACCTTATTGTTGTCTACTGCTGATGACAGCAGGTGACGAGCACCCTTATTATCAGTAAGATCAATGTCGAAGTAACCCATCTCCATGGCGTGTATTGTGTCAGATGGAGCAATACGCTGACGGAAATTGAGATACATGTGGCGCAGATAGCCTGTACGCGGGTCGTTGGGCCTGTTTTGGTCAAAAGCGTTGGCTACAGCTCCGATCATACGGTGGTCGGCCTTGTTTCTGGGGTCAAATACAGGCTTGCTGTTGAGCTGCTTGTTGATTATATAATATGAAACGATATTTGTCGGATCAGATACGATCATCTTGGAAAGCTCACGCTTTGATATGGAATCCAATTCACCTGCGGAACCGGCATTGCGCAATATTTTGTCAGCCTCCACCATCATGTCGGCCGAGGGAGATCCGGCCAATGTGTATTCCGAACCAAATCCGGCTACACTTGAGTTGATCGTCAGGCTGTTGACACTGTCGATAGGGAAGTAGATATTTTTGCCATCGAGCGACAGACGGTAAATGTCGGGATAAGTGGCGGCATCGTGGCGGTAGCTGAATTTGCCGTCAGACTTAGTGGTGATTGTGTCGATAGTGAACCAACGGCCGTTTTCTGATGCCTGAACAAGGATTTCCATATTGTCGGCATTTTCAATCGCACCCTTGATCTCCCACTTTTTGTTTGTGTCACAGGCTGTCATGAGGAGCACAGTGCCACACATCGCATAAATAATATTTTTCTTCATTTAAAGTCGAGGATATGTGATAATATTTTGCAAATATAGTGAATTTCAATGATTAGTAGATACTTTTTGAAGTATTTGTATCATGTTTTGGCCCCGTTGCAGAAGCTGTTTATAGTGCTCTGTCAGATACCTTATGTTGCTATTGGTTGACGGAGTGCCTCTTACTGCTTCAAAGTCGGAGTCAATATCGCACGGATTGTCAATTCCGTAACTTATTCGCATGTTGCTGTCAAAGTCCTTTACGGCATCCTGCTGACGCATGCGTCCTAAACCACTGACACTTTCCATCCAGCGCCGTATTATGGAAATCAGAATGTCGGGTGTCACCTCGTCGAGCGTTATATTATATGCTTTGTAGAAATGCAAGACGGCATATTGCCATGCAAGCAGATCGTAGTTGTCATTTATCGAGTGCAGCCTGCGGTTTATGTCATCAAGGTCACATAGGCTTCCTGAAATAATATCATCGGCAATTCTCCTGATAAGACTGACCGGAGCGACAAGACCGGCTAAGTCGACCCACTTGTCAACATCGGTATCCGGATTGATACTGTCTTTCTTCAGTTGGCTCAGCAGGCTTGCGGCGTCGCTGAATTCACACTTTTCGAGACGGTCAAGCAGAGTTTCACCCATGAAGAAGTCAATGGTAAGGGCATAAAGCTCACGACCGCGCCTGATGTAATCAGGGTGGATAGTGAAGTTCATTGTCATTGCATTGGCATGATCGGCCTCGTAATCATTAAGGAAACCGATGGCATGATAAAGATGCTTGACGGTGAGAGGGGTGAGTGTGCGGTAGTTTATGGCGTCAAGTCGGGTCAACTTTTTGCTACGGCCGTCACGCTGCTGCCATTTTAGAATGTCGCGGAGAGTACCGGCAGTCTTCAGATTGGCAGCCGGCAGCACGAGGGTTGAACCGTTGCGCTCAAATATATACGAATAGGGGAGCCGAGAAGTGTCGGGATGGTGATAATGCCGTCCTGATATGATAGAGAACTGGCCGAATCGTGCCGGCCACATTACATACGAATCGCTGCCTGTCTTACAACCGCGTTCCATGACTCCCTGATGCACAGGCCCGGTGCGGTAGAGATGGTTACTCTGGTTCGTGCCGGAACCGGCATTGAAAAATCCAAAAAATCCGCCGATTAGGAGCGTGGATTTGTGCTTTGAGATTGTATGTGGAGCCGCAAATATGGCTTCGCATTCTCCGCAGGCCAACTCGCTGTTGGCAAATATCAGTGAGTCATTGACGGTCATGCCGTTTTCTATCTTTACGGCTTGTCCGATAAATGAGTTGTGTATGATAGAACCGGTATCGGCCACAGCCTGAGAGGCCATGACGAAATGAGAGGCCATGACGCCGCTTCCTATATAGGCTTCTTCGCCTATCGAGCCGTCTTTCAGGGCAAGCGCACCGCTCACCTTGCAATTGTCTGCAAAATTTACGTCACAGATATTGCCGGTGTCAGTAATACTGACACCATTTCCTATTACAGCAGCTTGTCCCCGTATATCGTCAGCTTCCTTCCTGATGATTTCGCTCAGTTTTGTCACCAGCGCAGTGTCATGGCGGTACATTGCTATTAAATAGGCTGTCGGAGCCGAGAGCCGGGTACTCAGTGGTACTTCGCGGCCTCCGGCTTCATTCATAACGCGGACCTGTGTAGCGATACCGAATGACGAACTGCCTGTACAGATAATGCGGCCTATGCCTGACAGCTCGACATCATTGCCGATATTGTATCCTGCAATCTCTCCGCTTATGGAGCTTATCGATACATTATCCCCGATGTTGCAGTCGCGTATCACGGCGTCACGGAAACCGCAGGCTGAGGTGCTTCCGAGAGTCACCGATCCAAGAAAATCCACCCTCCGGTATCGGCCGGCGACAAATCCGGCAGAGGCTACCTGCACCATACTCCAGTCATCGGCTGTACATCCCTGCCGGTGCAGTAGGTCGATCTCTTCAGGTGTTAGCGAACGATGTGACATGTCAATCAATCATTAGTGTCATCGGCTGGCAGATCGGTAAACTCGGCATCGTCATATTTCTGGAAAAGAAAATCATTGTACGGGAAGCGGGCTGTGTGTACCTCTTTGGCTTTCTCATACAGCTTCTCTTTGAGCTCGTCGATATTTATCTGATCCTTGGCCGAGATAAACACGCAATTGTCGTTCATACGGGCCATCCACGTGGCTTTCAGTTCTTCAAGTGACATATTGGCGCGAGTGGCGGGTGTAAGGTCATCGGCATCCTTGGGAGTATAGGAGAAGGCGTCGATTTTGTTGAACACCATTATCATCTTTTTGTCGGTATCGCCGCCGCAAATCTCATTTAATGTCTTGTTGACGACCTCTATCTGCTCCTCAAACTGCGGGTGGCTTATATCCACAACATGCACGAGGATGTCGGCATCGCGTACCTCATCAAGGGTTGACTTGAACGAATTGACAAGATGGGTCGGGAGCTTTCGTATGAAACCGACGGTATCGGTAAGCAGGAACGGCAGATTGTCTATGATAACCTTACGTACTGTGGTGTCAAGTGTCGCAAA
>CAZIPQ010000105.1:0-8020 GCA_964541165.1 uncultured Muribaculum sp. | reverse complement strand
GCCGCTTCAGGATGTAGGACTGGGATATATAAAACTCGGCCAGTCATCATCCACCTTGTCAGGCGGTGAGAACCAGCGCGTCAAACTCGCATACTATCTCGCCATGGAGAAGCCCGAGCCTACTGTATTTATTTTTGATGAGCCTACCACCGGCCTGCACTTTCACGACATCAACAAGCTCATGGAGTCATTCAACCGACTTATCGCGCTCGGCCACACGGTGATTATCATCGAGCACAACATGGATGTCATAAAGTGTGCCGATCACGTGATCGACATAGGTCCGGAAGGGGGAGCGGAAGGGGGTACACTTGTCGTAGCAGGTACTCCGGAGGAAGTGGCCCGGTGCAGCGAAAGCCATACCGGACATTATCTGGCGCCGAAACTCAAGGCCTGAGCTCAGCGGCGAAACATCTTGTACACGCGTCGTATCTGCTTGTATGCGGAATATGCCATCAGCCCGTAGTCAACGACTGACAGGCCGTTGAACATCTTCTGCATCAGGCTTTGGCTTCCGTTGCCGGGACGCGACTTAGGATTGACCATACGGTCGATGTTGGTCAGCAGACGCTCCTGTTCGACAGCCATCTTCACACTGTTTATCGCACGCTGATAGCGCAGGTCATTCAGCGTGAAGCCCGGCCAGTTTTCAAGTCCGGTGGGCGAACTATGCATAGGGTGTTTCTCTTTCATTCTTCAGCGTCATTATCCTGTTTGAGCTGCTGCACGGCTTCCTTGGGAGGAGCCATGAACAGACGGGTGAGAAAACGTGAAATCGGGTTAAGGAACAGGTTGTTACGGAATATTATAGCCAGAACCGCCATAATAACGTAGACACCGCCCATAATCATGAAACTCCATGTGACAGGCAGCACCTGAGCCAACAGAAATACCAGCGCAAGCGATATGAAAAAGAAAGCGATGATGGCAAGTACGGCCAGCACACCGGCGAGAGCGGCATGCCCCAGCAATACAGTCGCCTTTTCTATCGACAGGAGCTTCAGATTCTCGGCATAGAGAAGTCCGAAACTTTTCAGCGTGCGCCATGTGGCACGCAATTCCGCATTTTTCTCACTTAAAGACATAGTTAAAAATATTAGTGTAACGGGTCGGAGCTGTCATTACAGACACCCCCTGACCCGTTATATTATTTTTCAGTCGCAGATGACTCTTTAATCAGTCATCAAGTTCCTGAGTGAGCTGCTCTACAAGAGCGTCAACTTCATCAGCCGAGCATACTACTCCGCGACGCTTCAGGATGTCGCAGATACGGGCACGGAGGTCAGTACCCTTTTCAGGGGCAAAGAGAATCGCTGCGCCAGCACCGACAATTGCTCCGCCTAAGAAGGCGGCGATGAGTCCTATATTATCATTCATAGCCAAACGTTTTTTATCAGTTATTCACCGGTAATAGCCTCGCTGATTTCATCAACGATCTCCTCTACCTGACTCTTCTTAAGCTGGGGGAATTTTTCCTTTACGAGTTTGCAAAGATGTTTGCGGGTATGCTCACCCTTTTCAGGAGCGAGAAGCAGACCGACTGCTGCACCGGCGATTGCGCCGCCGATAACCGAGAGTACGATGTGTAGTGGTTTCATGTCGTAATGTTTTAATTGTTACTTAAATTTGTATCACTTACTTTATAACACATTACATGGCAAAAATGTTGAATCCACCGTCAACAACTGCAACAGTACCGGTGACAAACGAGGCCGCATCGCTGATAAGATACTGGATAGTACCGCAAAGTTCCTCAGGGCGTCCGAAGCGCTTGAACGGAGTCTGACGTATCACGTCGGCACCGCGTTCAGTAAGCGATCCGTCAGGATTGGTGAGCAGCGCACGGTTCTGGTTGGTCAGGAAGAAGCCCGGAGCGATAGCATTGACACGGATATCCGAAGTAAACTTGCTTGCCACCTCATGAGCCATGAAAGCGGTGAAGTTGCTGATACCGGCCTTGGCTGCAGCATAGCCCAACACGCGGGTCAGCGGACGGAAAGCGGCCATCGACGAGAAGTTGACGATAGCGCCGCGTCCGGCCTCAACCATCGGCTTGAGGAATATCTGGGTCGGGAGCACGGTGCCGGTAAGGTTAAGGCCAACAACCTTCTCAAATTCATCTATCTTGATGTCAAAGAAGGTTTTGCCGGGAGGAATTGTAGCACCGGGCATGTTGCCGCCGGCAGCATTGAGCAGAGCGTCGACACGTCCGTAGCGGGCCATTACCTCGTCGCAGTTGGCCTGCAGTATATCGGCATCCAGCACGTTGGTTACAAGGAAGATCGCCTCGCCTCCGTCGGCAGTGATTTCGGCCACAAGCTTCTCTCCCTCCTCTTTACGACGGCCCATCAGCACCATCTTGGCCCCCTGTGAGGCAAGATATTTGCTTATGCATCCGCCCAAAACTCCGGTGGCGCCAGTCATCACCACCACTTTATCCTTTACTGAAAATAGATCGGTCATATCGGTTGTATTTGTCATTGATTACTTTTCGCTGTCGATAGTGGCCATGATGCCTCCCACCTGACCGAGCGCGAGCATGCGGCCGTGGAAAGAGTATCCGGCATTGTAGCCCATCTTCTCGTCACCGAGCATGAGCGCGGCATGATCGACGCGCATAGGCAGGTCGGGATTGACCTTCTGGAACGTACGCACGATGTCAATCAGGCGCGGATCAAGATGAGAAGCCTCCTTGAAGTCGCCGTTGGGGAGTACGTTGCATATACGGAGATGCACGAAATGGCTACGGTCGGCATACTTGCGGGCAAGCTCGGGCACATCGTTATGGGCACCGGCCGACAGCGAACCGGCACAGAATGTCAGGCCGTTGTGCTTGTCGGGCACAGCCTCAAGAAACCACTTGATATCCTCGTCATTGGTCACGATACGCGGCAATCCGAGGATGGGCATGGGAGGATCGTCAGGATGAACGCACATGTTAACGTCATATTCGCGGCATACAGGCATGATCGCCTCAAGGAAATACTTCATGTTGGCACGCAGCGCGTCCTTGTCGATACCCTTATAGAGTGCCAGCAGATCGCGGAACTTCTCGACCGGCTTAAGGTCGTCCTCCGAGATATTGCCGTTGACAAAGCCCTGGGTACGCACGATGATATTCTCCACAAGACGCTTCTCACCTTCGGGAGTCATGCGGGCCTTTACCTCCTCGACGCGTGCCAGAGTGTCGGCATCATAGTCGTTGGCAGCTCCCTCACGCTTCAGGATATGGATGTCAAAATAGGCAAACTCACCGCGGTCAAAGTAAAGATTGCTTGTTCCGTCGGGATTTTCACGCTCCAGATCGGTACGGGCCCAGTCGAGCACCGGCATGAAATTATAACAGATGGTCTTCACTCCGGCCTTACCGAGATTAGCAAGACTCTCCTTATAGTTTTCAATGAGCTTATCACGGTCAGGACCTCCGTATTTGATAGATTCACTTACGGGCAGACTCTCAACAACCGACCAGCGGAGTCCGTGACTCTCGATATAGTCCTTCATCTTGTTGATCTCTTCCAGCGACCACACCTCACCGTTAGGTATGTGGTGCAGTGAAGTTACGATGCCCTCCACGCCTATCTGACGCAGCATATCAAGCGTGATCTTATCGTTTGGGCCAAACCATCTCCAGGTCTTTTCCATTATTCAGGTAATTTAAAGTTTGAAATTTTTCCCAAATATACTCATTTTATTTGGGGATAATATACAGAGATAAGCCATTTTGTTTTAAAATTTTCCCATCGCTCACTAATTTGCTATCTTTGCATACTATTATGAAGAATAAACGACTTTTCCATCGCCTGCTCGTTGCAGGATTGCTTATAGTGGCGGCTGTCGCCGTTACCGGCATAGTCACATATTACAAGTGCTGTGTGTCTTCTTACAATGGCCCTGAAAAGTGGATTTTCATCAGCGCCGATGCCACCGAAAACGACATCAGGACCATACTGTCCGACTCGATCGGCACTATAGGCTCACGCGCAGCCGACCTGTATCACCTCACCGGAGCAAAACCGGCAAGATCTCACGGTGCCTACCGCATAACTGACGGAACAACGGCACTCAAACTCTACCGGACCATATCGCGCGGAGCTCAGACGCCGATCAAAGTTACGTTCAACAACGTAAGAACCGTCAATCAGCTGGCTTCGCGCATAGCGTCGCGCATGGAGCTCGACTCAGCTTCGTTCATGACCGCATGTGACTCGGTGCTTCCTCCACGCGGCTTCAATCGCGCCACTTACCCCGCGGCATTCCTGCCCGACAGCTATGAATTTTACTGGACAACACCGGCTGCATCGGTAGTAAAGACACTTGCCGACTACCGTGACCGCTTCTGGAATGATGACCGCAGGGCTAAAGCCTCAGCTCTCGGACTGAATCCTGTAGGAGTGGCCACGATCGCGTCCATTGCCGAAGAAGAGACCAATGACCGTGCCGAGCGCGGTACGGTAGGACGGCTCTATATCAACCGTCTCAAACGCGGCATGCCGCTTCAGGCTGACCCTACAGTGAAATTTGCCGTCGGTGACTTCGGACTGCGGCGCATCACGTCGGCACATCTTAACACCTCATCGCCTTACAATACTTACCGTGTCACCGGACTTCCGCCCGGCCCGATACGCATAGCCGACCGCGCTACCCTTGAGGCAGTACTCGATTCCAAGCCACATCCTTACCTGTACATGTGTGCCAAGGAGGATTTTTCCGGGCTACACAACTTCGCCACTGACCTGGCGACACATCAGGCCAATGCCCGACGATATCATAACGCCCTTAACCGCCGAAACATCAAGTAATATGGATTCACCCGACGATATAATCCTGCTGCAGACCTTTACCTCCGACGCTGACGCATACATAGCCAAAGGTGTGCTCGAGACCAACGGAATACCCTGCATAATCAACAACGAGATTTTCTCAAACGTATATCCGGTGACCCTCACACCATGGGGAGGGATAAAGCTGCTGATATTCCGTCGTGACCTGGAACTAGCGCGCCAGTTGCTCGACACCGGCGGAGATCAGGCTCCCGAATGAGAGCGCCTGCGCCTCTGCAGGAAAGTCAGATACTCGTCGTAATATCCCAAAAGCAGCGTTGTGAGCGGCAAGGCGATGATAAGGCCGAGAAAGCCGAGCAACGTACCCCACACCGATAGCGAAAGCAAAATGATGGCCGGGTTGAGGCCCATGGCCTTACCCATGATCTTCGGAGTCAGGAACAGATCCTGGATCAGCTGCACAATGGCATATACCGCCATGCACTCTAAAAATATGGTCCAGAAGTCGATGCCGGAATCAACCGAACACACCACACACAACAGTGTTGTGGGAATTATCGATACGAGCTGCAGATAAGGCACCATATTCAGCAGCCCGATAAACAAGCCGAGCACAACGGCAAGGGGCAGATCGATGATAAGAAATCCGATACAGAACAATATCCCGACACAAAACGCCACCAGCGCCTGACCGCGGAAATAGTGGTTCATCGAGCGCTGTATGTCATGGCCTATCTTGAACACCATGTGGCGGTACATGGAGGGTATCATGCCGCGCACCGTACGCACCAGACGCTCATAGTCGAGCATGATGAAAATCACATACAGGAACACGATACACCAGCTCAGCAGCCCGATGATCATGCTGATGCCGCTTGACAGCAGATTCCATGTCGAGCTAACGAAATTCTCAAGTATCCTCAGCTGCTGCTCGTCGCTCATCATATTGGCGATGTAGTCGAGGTCGATATACTTGCGGATCAGCGGCTGGATGTTTTCAGGCAGCAGCGGCACGTTATGCTCGATTGTCGAATAAAGTTTAACGAGATAGCCCATGTGACGCATCTCCTCCATTATCATCGGGACCAGAAAATAACACAACATTCCAAAAAAGAATGTCGCCTCAAACAGGGTCACGAAAACGGCTATCACCCTGCCCTGCAGTTGCAGCAGCCTGCGGTTGAACTGCACGAAAGGCTCAAGCAGATAAGCGATAAGACATGCGACGCAAAACGGCAACAAGACACTTTTAAGGATATTGATAAGCGCAAGCGCACCGGCGATCACGACACATGTGATCACAATCCTTATAACACGGTCAAAGGTAAACGGTCGACGGGAGTACATAGCGTATGTGATGAAATATTTTGTCGAAATATGTCACGAATGTACGGATAATTTCTTTCATTCGCCGTATTTTACTTAAATTTGTGGCAAAATAAATTCACCAAATTCATTATCATGACAGAAAAAGTTAACGCCCTCATCAACGACAAGGCCTGGGCCCGCTGGACAGCGCTGCTGCTCATCGCGTCGATGATGTTCTTTGCCTACATGTTTGTCGACGTAATGTCGCCGCTTCAGTCACTTATCGAAACACAGCGCGGATGGTCGCCTGACGCATTCGGTTACTACGCCGGCGCCGAGTATATCCTCAACGTATTCGGTTTCCTCATCCTCGCAGGCATCATCCTTGATAAAATGGGTGTACGCTTCACCGGTACTCTCTCTGCATCGGTTATGGTTGTGGGCGCATGTATAAAGCTCTACGCCATCAGCAATCTCTTTCAGGGCACAGCTCTTGACCACTGGCTCAGCTCATGGTGGGTCGAGATGCCCGGTAGCGCCAAGCTTGCCGCTTTCGGCTTCATGATCTTCGGTTGCGGCGCGGAAATGGCCGGTATCACCGTTTCGAAGGCGATCGCCAAATGGTTTGACGGTAAAGAAATGGCACTCGCAATGGGTCTTGAAATGGCAATCGCACGACTCGGCGTATTTGCCGTGTTCTCGATATCACCGCGTCTGGCCGACTCGATGGGAGGCGATCCCTCGGTAGTTGTCCCGGTAGCATTCTGTACGGCTCTGCTCTGCATCGGCCTGATATGCTTCATTTCATTCACCTTCATGGACCGCACTCTTGACCGTCAGCTCGGCGTACGCAAGGTTGATGAGCCCGCCGAAGAGGAATTCAAGGTAAGCGACGTCGGCAAAATATTCGGAAGCAAGCTGTTCTGGATCGTAGCCATGCTCTGCGTGCTCTACTACTCGGCAATTTTCCCCTTCCAGCGCTATGCAGCCAACATGCTCCAGTGTACACTCCACATTTCGGCCACCACTGCAGCCGATATTTTCCGCTGGTTCCCGATGGGCGCCATGGTGCTCACTCCCCTGCTCGGTTACTATCTTGACCGCAAGGGCAAAGGCGCCACAATGCTTATACTCGGTGCGATCCTCATGATCGTGTGTCACCTCACTTTCGCGCTGCTCCTTCCGCAGTTCCCGAGCGAAGCTCTGGCATTTACAGCTATCGTTATCCTCGGCGTGTCATTCTCGCTTGTTCCCGCCGCTCTCTGGCCCTCGGTGCCCAAAATCATGGATGCCCGCTATCTCGGCTCGGCCTACTCACTCATCTTCTGGGTTCAGAACATCGGTCTCGCCCTGTTCCCCATCCTCATCGGTCAGGTGCTTACCGCATCCAATCCCGGCGTAAGCGATCCGATGGACTACAACTACACCAACCCGATGCTCCTCTTTGCCGCACTCGGCGTACTGGCACTGATATTCGGTATCATTCTCAAGATAATGGACACCAAGCACCACTACGGCCTCGAGCTCCCCAACATCGTGAAGTCATCACAGGAAGAGCTCATGGAGGACGAAGGCCAGCTCAACCGATGATACATCGGCAATGGGTTTGCAGTTAGCGAATTTTTTGCTAACTTTGCAAAATTGAAATTACTGCACCTGATAACGATTATAAAAAATGGCACAACAGGAAGATACTTTTAAAAAGATCGTATCACATGCTAAGGAATACGGTTTCGTGTTTCCTTCAAGTGAAATTTATGACGGACTCTCAGCCGTGTATGACTACGGACAGAACGGCGTCGAGCTCAAGAACAATATAAAGCGCTATTGGTGGGACGCAATGACCCTGCTGCATGAAAACATCGTCGGCATCGACTCGGCTATCTTCATGCACCCCACTATCTGGAAGGCCTCGGGCCACGTGGATG
>CAZIPQ010000104.1:0-8083 GCA_964541165.1 uncultured Muribaculum sp. | reverse complement strand
CTCGAAGGTCGGCACAATTGCCGGTGCGATTGTACGCGAAGGCAAGATCAAGCGTTCATGCAAGGTGCGCCTCATACGCGACGGCATCGTACGCTATACCGGCGAACTCGGCTCGCTCAAGCGCTTCAAGGACGACGTCAAGGAGGTACTCAGCGGCTATGACTGCGGTCTTAGCATCGCCGGTTACAACGACCTTCAGGAGGGCGATATGATCGAAGCATTCGAGGAAATAGAGGTAAAGAAGCAGCTGTAACACGCAGTTTTGCATACCGTTTACCTTAACATAGGATCCAATCAGGGCGACCGCCGGGCTCATATCGAGCAGGCGGTCGCCCTGATCGCTTCTCTGTCACAGTCGCCTGTGCTTCGTTCGGCTTATATTGAAAGCGAGCCATGGGGGTTTGAATCGTCCCACAGGTTTCTCAACATCGGCATAGCCATCACAACTTCACTGGAGCCTCTCGAACTGCTCGACCGGCTGCAGGCCATCGAGCGCCGGGTGTCACCCGCGCCTCACCGTGATGCTGACGGGCTTTACATAGACCGCGCCATCGACATCGACATAATCCTTATCGATGACCTTCACATCGACACCCCGAGGCTTACGGTGCCTCACCCGCGCATGCACTTGCGCGACTTCGTGATGAAACCGCTGCAGGAACTGCTTGCCATGAAATCAGGAAAAAAATAGAAAAAGCGAGCGGGGCTATAAGCCGGGTTATGTCGCAGCGGTGTATGGAAACGACCATCTGCGGCCGGTCATTTATCTGAGCAGTCTACCCCCCGGCAATGGACGAGCAATCCTTAAATGCCGGTATACTTGACCTTGCAACCCATAAGGCGTGCGGCACGCGACATCGCTGCCGCGTCCGGTGAGCTTTTACCTCGCCTTTTCACCCTTACCCGCATCAGTTGACACAGGCGGTAATTTTCTGTCACGCTACTCGACCATCACTGACCGGTCACCGTTAGTGACTATGGCGCTCTGCGTTGCCCGGACTTTCCTCTTGCCGCATCCGAAATCGGCAAGCGACCGGCCACCCCGCTCACTCGCTGCAAAGTTACATAAAAATCGGTACACGCATGCCGGACCCATAAAAAAATTGCGGGCCCGGAAGTAGATAACACCGTTATCTTACTTCCAGGCCTGCGGGAACACTACAACTATTTGTTTGGCTATGATAGAGAGAACATGTGTGTAAGTGTCATAAGGATGATTAGAAACTGAACTGAGCCATCAGGCTTACCCGGTTGGCCCATCCGTGATTGCCGTCGATATCCTGCCGTTTGCCTCCGTTGTATTCAAGGCCGGCCATCCATCGAGGGGTGATATTCCAAAACACGTTGGCTGTCGCATATAGCCCGTATTTGTAGTCTGTATCATCGGCAGTATCACGGTACTTCGGCAGGAAGCGCTCTTCACTGAATATCAGCGTCGAGAACACGTCGGGAGTGAAGTGGTACTGCATGGCGGCATACCAGCCCAGACTCAGCGGCGCATACATGCGGCCGGGACGGTCGGGATTGCCGAGCAGGTCATTGGCACCGCACTGCAGGTCGTTGTTGAGACTGCCGATACCTTTACCCACGATACAAGCTCCGTAGAGAGTCACCGGAGCAACAGGGCGAAATACCGTGCTGAGATGGGCACCCCAGCCGGCTACCTTATAATTGCGCGATGACTTCAGGTCGCGGTACTCAAGACCACGCACTATACCTGACAGGCGTACATGCGAAGATGATCCCCACTGATACTGCAGAAACGCAGCAAAGTCAGGCATATACACCGAACAGCCGGTGTAGGTGCCGTCAAGTGAGGGTATGGAATTTACGGGAGTCTCAGCAGAAGCCGCGACAGTCCAATGCTTTGTTACGGGATGCATCCACCTGAGCAGCACATTGCTTGCGCCGCACTCGGCGTTGGGGCCCTGAGCGTCGACAGTCGGTGGCTGGGCAGCCGGATCCTCAAATGTCGACGAGGTATAACCCACCGTCCAGTCATTGATCTCGGCATAAGCCTTTTTCAGCTGGAAACCCTTGCTGTGGTAACCGTTGAAATTAGCCTCGATGTAAAGTTTGTAATTCTTTATACGAGCATCATTGCCTAAAACGAGGAAAAACAGCGAACAACCTGCCGGAGTGGTGCCAAACCAATGATCCTTGGTGGGATCATCGGGAATAGAAATATTGTAAGGGATAAAGGCACTGTTGGGCATCGCTCCGTCCCAGTCATACCATCCGCGCATCCTGACCACGCCGCCCAATCCGAACGCGAGCTGGCGCGAACGGCTCATCATCATAAAATAAGGAGCACGCGGGTCCTGAAAATGCAAAAACTGATCCTGATAAAAACGCTCGATCAACTGACGGGCCTGAAGTGTGTCTATGCCCTGGCTGCCGCCGTCAATACTGACAAAATGATGGTTGCTTTTAAGCTTGTCTTGCGCGGCATCGGCCGGAGCCTCCGCGTAAGCCGAAGCAGCACATCCACAGGCGAGCAAAAGTGTCATGAGGGTTTTATTCAAGTTCATTTTTTCGGGCTTTAGGCTTTTTAATTTCCTTTATAACACTTTCAGGGTTAAAAAGGTTGAACGACTATGCATATTTAATAAGTATAAAAAGTTAAAAAATTACGTTCAATGCCGGAAAACTATGTTGTAAAACATATTTTTAACAGAGTTTATTTGCTTACTCCGTGAAAATCAGCTAACTTTGCAAAATCAAAATTGTTATTCATATAAAGGGCGAAAGAGATCGCCCGTACGCCGAAAACCGGCAACGGAACCCGCCGTGAAGGCCCGTTCCGTAAGTGTTAACTAAACTGAGATATTAATGAAGAGAACAATTCTGTGGATTGTGGTATTTGTTGTCCTCATCGGCATCGGCACCGCCGCATCATTGCATGCCTTTGACGGCCGCAACGGCTACAAGGCCCCGGTGTTCAGGGTGGAAAGCACCGACACCATCATGTCGCTCGACGATATGCGCGGCAACTGGGTGCTTTTGCAGTTCTGGGCATCAAGCGACGCGCCATCCCGACTGTCACTGCACCAATACACCGACTTGGCTCAACAGACTCCACAATCGTCTGAAAAACTACATTACGTGGCTGTGAACATGGACCGCACCGAAGGTCTTTTCCGCGAGATATCGCGCATCGACGGTATTGATCCCGATTTACAGTTTCACGTCAGCGGCGACAAGGCCGACCGACTGAAAAAAGATTATAACATGCAGCATGGTCTACACTCTTTTCTGATTGATCCTGACGGAAAGATCGTAGCCGTGGACCCTACCAAGCAGGAACTTGTGAATCACAACCTGATATGAACAGTAAGTTCATCCATACATAAATGATATGGATGAACTTTTTTAATTATTTTTAACAATGGGGGGGGTAAATTTACCAGTTTATCCCTAACTTTGTAACAATTATAACAGAATCCCCAGATTAATCTGTACTATACCACACCCAAAGTCTCCAAAAGGCAAAAAAGAGAACCGGAAACATCCTGTATATGAGATGTTTCCGGTTCTCTTTTATCGTCTGCGACAATGCGCTTACTTGCCGAGCTTGTCAGCGAGATTGTGCATGGCGTCAGCACCTGCATCGAGCAGACCCGATGCTTTCTCCTTCAACTGGTCAACCAGATCGGCTCCCTTTGCCTTAGCCTGGGCCATGGCGTCAGATGCCTTGGCCTGGGCCTGAGCCATCACGTCGGCGGCCTGACCCTTGAGCTGAGATATCGTATCGGATGCCTGAGCCTGGGCGTTGTTCACATCTTCTTTCAAATTGGCTACCTGCTCCTGAGCCTCCTGCTGAATTGCGGGAACTGCGGCCTCGGCACTAACCTCGGCTGACTCAAGACTGAGTTCTGCTGCTTCTTTCGACAGCTTTGCTGCTACATTGTCATTCGTAATCATAATCAATCTATTTTTTATTCATCGTTAAAACGCCTGAACAGCCCCTAAAGTTTGGATGCCGCCCCAACGAAATGGACTATTTTTTGGTATATTATCAAATTAATGCTTAAATTTGCCATTAATAAACCATCAAAATTCCTAAGGTCATCATGAGACTCTTTTTAAGCATCATGCTTGCAACAATTGTTGCGTCAGGCGCCCAGGCTGCCAAGAAAAAAGCCGATACCGACTCTACCGGCTTCAAGTTTACCGATGTAAAGGTAGTGACCCTCCAGCCGGTCACCGACCAGAACAAGTCAGGCACATGCTGGTGCTTCTCGACCAACACATTCATCGAGGAGGATCTCATACGTCAGGGTAAGAAGCCTGTCGATCTCAGCGAGATGTACACAGTGCGTCAGTGCTATCTTGACAAGGCCCGCAAATATGTCCGGATGGACGGCAAGGTCAACTTCTCGCAGGGTGGAGCCGCCCATGATGTTCCCTACGTTATGGCTAATTACGGCGCCATGCCCGAGGAAGCCTATCCCGGCATCTGCTACGGTGAGGACAAGCATGTGCACAGCGAGGTTGAGGCTGTCCTGAAGGCTTATCTCGACGCCATCATCCGTGTGCCCAACAAGCGCCTTTCGACCGCATGGGAAAAGGGCTTCAACGGTATTCTTGACGCCTACTTCGGCCCGGTACCAGAAACATTCGTTTACGAGGGCGTGACCTATACTCCCGAGTCGTTTGCCAAGGCTATCGGCTTCAACGCTGACAATTACAGCGAGTTTACCTCGTTTACCCATCATCCGTTCTACAAGCCGTTTGTGCTTGAGGTAGCCGACAACTGGCTGTGGGAGCCGATGCAGAATGTGACCGTTGAGGAGCTCAAGGCAATCGTTGACAATGCCATAGAGAACGGCTATCCCGTAGCATGGGGCGCCGACGTCAGCGAGGGCGGCTTCAAATGGCGTCAGGGCTATGCCGTAATACCGGTTGAGAAGGATGAGAAAGACCTTTCAGGCACCGAACTTTCACGCTGGGTCACCCTGAGCGATCAGGAGCGCGCCAACAAGCGCTATGAAATCGACGGTCCGGTTGAGGAAATCAAGGTGACTCAGGAGTCACGTCAGGATATGTTTGACCGCAAGGAGACCACCGATGACCACGGTATGGTCATCGTAGGCATCGCCGTGGACCAGAAGGGCAACAAATACTACAAGGTACAGAACTCCTGGGATACCAACCAGATCTACGGAGGCTTCATCTATGTATCGGAGCCCTACTTCCTTGCCAAGACTCTCGACATCATGGTCAACAACGCAGCCGTGCCCGCCGAGATCGCAGCCAAGTTAAAGTAACCATCGCACAAGCTGTCGATAGCGTATGCCGGTGACATCTTATAATTCACGCACCGCCCTGCTCCTCGGAGAGCGGGGCGTTGACGCTTTAGCCGACGCTCATGTAGTGATTGTCGGTGTGGGCGGCGTGGGCGCTTACGCGGCTGAAACCGTGGCACGCGCCGGTGTAGGGCGTATCACGCTTATTGACGGCGACACCGTGGCCGAGTCCAATCTCAACCGCCAGTTGCCGGCACTCCATTCGACCGTAGGGCAACCGAAAGCCGAAGTGATGCGCCGCCGCATACTCGACATCAATCCCGACTGCCGGGTTACTGCCATCCAGGCCTTTATCGGTCCCGATGACGCAGCCCGGTATCTCACCGATCCCGACGCATGGGTCATCGACGCCATCGACTCGATCACGCCTAAAGTCAATATGCTCGCTTACTGCTACCGCAACCATATTCATGTAATATCGTCGATGGGTGCGGGCGGACGCGTGGATCCGTCGGCTATACGATATGCCGATATCGCCGATACCTATCACGACGGTCTGGCCCGAGAGGTGAGGAAACGGTTGCGCAAACTCGGCATCAGCTCAGGCATCAAGGTAGTGTTTTCAACCGAACAGCCGAGACGCAGTTCGCTGGTGATGACCGACGAGCTGTCGTTCAAGACATCCTCATTCGGCACCGTCGCATGGCTGCCGGCCACATTCGGCCTGATGCTCGGCGCATACGTAGTCAACCACATAGCCCCCGTAAAGCCATGATAAGCATATCTGACATAATTAAGAGCTATGACCGGCTGAAGGTGCTCGAAGGGATCAATCTTGACATTGACCGCGGCGAGATCGTATCGATCGTAGGCCCGAGCGGTGCCGGCAAGACAACATTGCTCCAGATCATAGGCACTCTCGACCGTCCCGATTCGGGCCGTGTCATCTATGACGGCACTGATGTGCTCGGCATGAAAGAGGCGCCACTCGCACGCTTCCGCAACGCCAACATCGGTTTCGTTTTCCAGTTTCACCAGCTGCTGCCTGAGTTTACGGTACTCGAAAACGTAGCACTCCCGGCCATGATAGGAGGTGCGTCAAAAGCCGAGGCCATGGAACGTGCAAAAAAGCTCATCGACTATGTGCATCTGGATCATCGGACCGAGCATAAGCCCGCAGAACTGTCGGGCGGCGAACGCCAGCGTGCGGCAGTGGCCCGCGCACTCATCAACAATCCCAAGGTTGTTCTTGCCGACGAGCCTACGGGAAGTCTTGACTCGCACAACCGCACCGATCTGCACCGCCTGTTTTTCGACCTGCGCCGCGACATGGGCCACACCTTTGTTATCGTCACCCATGACGAGTCACTGGCTGCCGACTGTGACCGTATCGTACACATGCGCGACGGCCATATTAATGAAATAACCCATTGATCCAATCGACTATGTCTGCCATTAACCGCTATACACCGGCCCTGCTGCTTTTACTGCTGCTCACAGCCGTAGCCTGTCGTGATACCGACGGCCCGGCATCACACCATGCCGTGCTGACCGACATCGTGACGGTGGCCGCTACCGATGATCCCGCGACATTCTCGTTCAATCCCTACGACGATGCGCCGCTCGTAGTGCTCACCGCACCCGGAGTATCACTCGAATCGGCCGTAAGCGGACGTCGCGTGCTGATGCGCTATACACCCGAGTCAGGCGAAGCCTATACCTCGGGCCCGGTGAAGATCAGGTCACTGCAGGCCATCAACACCGGCAACACACATGTCGCATCGCTTGACACTTTGCGATGGGATGTATCACCGGTCTACCTGAAGTCTATATGGCGTTCAGGAAATTATCTGAACATGCACCTAAAGGTGGAGTGGTCGGCTGATCCGCGGCTGTTTTATCTCGCGGTCGATGTGAATACAATCAACTCGCCGCGTCCACAGCTCTACTTCGTGCATGACCTCCTCGGCGCTCCGGCATCCTATCAGCAGGAAGTCTATTCATCGTATGACATCTCGGGACTGTGGAACCTCGCAACCTGCCGCGGAGTAGACATACACATCAATGACACAAATCTAAATAAAGATATTTATTCATTTAATCATTAATATTAAAAGCAAACTACTATGGACAATAACAACAAACCCCAGGAAATAAAAATCGAACTCACTCCCGAAGTAGCCGGAGGCCACTATGCCAATCTCGCCATGATAGCCCACTCTCCCACAGAGTTCTGCATGGACTTTATCGCCGTGGCTCCCAATATGCCGCAGGCCCGCGTACAGAGCCGCATCATCATGACTCCTGAAAATGCCAAGCAGCTCCTTTTTGCCCTGCGCGAAAACATCGAGCGCTTCGAAAACACATTCGGGGTCATCGAGCGCCGCACTCCGCGCACCAACGGCAACGATGTAAACAATCCTTTCAAAGCCTGACACTCTTATGATCAAAAATAATCTGACAATCTATAATACTCTGTCGCGTTGCAAGGAGCTTTTTGTTCCCCTGCACGAGGGCCACGTAGGAATGTACGTGTGCGGTCCCACCGTCTATGGCGACGGGCATCTGGGTCATGCACGCCCGGCGATCACTTTTGACATTCTGTTCCGCTACCTGCGTCACCTCGGTTACAAGGTACGCTACGTGCGCAACATCACTGACGTGGGCCATCTTGAGCACGATGCCGACGAGGGCGAGGACAAGATCGCAAAAAAAGCGCGTCTCGAGCAGCTTGAGCCGATGGAAGTGGTGCAGCACTACCTCAACAGCTACCACAAATCGATGGAACAGCTCAACGTATTGTCACCCTCGATCGAGCCCCACGCCTCGGGCCA
>CAZIPQ010000103.1:0-8472 GCA_964541165.1 uncultured Muribaculum sp. | reverse complement strand
CCCGAAAAGCGAGTGCAAAGTTAGACACTTTTATCCATTCCTCCAAATATTTTTATCAGAAAATTGCAAACTTTTTCGCATCCTCCTGAAAACAAGCGGGGTAGAGAAGTGTATTTTTACACTCTTCCCTACCCCGCTATTATAATTCAGGAAATTTATCAGCGTACTATAAACTTGCGGCCATCTTTAATATATATACCGGGCTGAAGCGGTTCTACCACCTCAATACCCATAATATTATATATTTTTCCGTTGCCGGCAGGCTCAACTACGACATCCTCGATACCGGTGCTGCCTTCGCTGGTACCTTTTACTCGTATTTTCAAAACCGATTCGGCACCACCGAATTTTACCTTCACTTCATTGGCCGGTTTAGCGAGTGCAATAGTATGCAATGAGGCAGGATTAGTATTGATCAAGAAAGTGTGGTCAGTTGAAGAGTACTGCTGGTCATTAATGTAGACAATATAACTTGCAGTCTCATCTTTAGCATTTGACCAACCCTCAAAAGTAACTTCATTCGCTACCTTTCCGGCAGGCAATTTGATAGTCCAGTCATTACCGCTGCCAAATTTGATATATTCGGCAGTAACACCGGAGCCATGATTGTAAGTACGATCAGTTCTGCTGCAGTAAACCTCGATGTCGCCAAACTTAAATGGCAGCGGGCTCTCCTTATGGGTCATACCGGATGCATTGCCGGTAATGTCGGAGATCTCCCATTCGAAGGTCTCGCCGGGGACAAGTCCGGGATCATCACCCGAGGGCTTGTACACAGGCAGTTCAACAGCCGCGTCAGCGTAGGTAAGCTCACCGTTGAGCATTTTGCCGCCGGCATTTCCGCCCTCCATAATATGAGCCACGAGCGAATTGATATACACCTCGAGGTTGGTAAATCCGGTTGAAGTAGCCTTAGCGCCGTCAGTAGCGTCGTTGGGATCAAGCCCGTTGGCAGTCTCCCACTCGTCAGGCATACCGTCACCGTCGGTATCGGCCTTGGCTGCGGTAGAGTTAAGCTTGGGCAACACACCGTCAAGCTCTGTGCCGGAAGGATAAGTCACATCCTCAGGTACATTTATGAAGCCACGGTCAAGGCCGCTGCCGGTACCGGAATTAGCAGAATTACTCTTGGCATCTTTTACTATCATATTGTCAAGAGCGTCACGCTTAAGGGATGCTCCGGCATACTCCAGCACCTTGTTATAGGCATCCTGAGTAGAATGAGTAGTAGTGTACACATACTCAATCGGGAGCTCGCGCTTCATGTTCTGCTTGGTATTGGCCCACGCAGCATCGTCAGCGCAGATTTCATAACGTGATATCTGGTCATATACACCAAGACCCCAGTTGTCAGACTTCACCGAAGGCACATTGCTGTTTTCGTTGCCATCGACATAATAGGTACCGACGAGGTGCAGTGCGGGATAGTAGCTGTTCCAGGATATTGCCACGCTCTTACCGTCGACCGTAATCTTGTTATCGTCAGAGATTTCATAAGTCTGGCCGCCGATGACCACGCAAGGCTTACCCTTTACATACGAGCCGGATACGCTGTTCGAGGAGATATTTGCACCGAGCGCGCTATTATATGACGATGCGATTTTTGACTTATCGAGGCAATAATCGACCGTGCGGATGCCGACCGAAGCGATACGGGTCTCCTTGGTTTTGCCGGAATACTTGTTACCGGGGCCCGGCTTATAGTAGTTGTTAACGATATTGACATTCATGCCCTCGCCACCGTAGCAACTTTCGCCGGAATAGTTAAACAGCACATTGTTGCGCATATCCATCACCTCATTGAGCTGAGTCGAAGGACGCGGGCCAAGGCGCGGTGTGCGCGAAGTGTGGTGAGCCATCAGATTATGATGATACGAGCCATATTCGCCGCCCCAGTTGCCGCCATAGCCATGGCCACCTTTAGAATGGCCTGAATTGACAAGACTCTGCGACACGATACACCACTGCACGGTAGTATTGTGAGTACCGCTGAACGACAGACATTCGTCAATACTCCAGCTGACAGAGCAATGGTCAACGATAATATCGCGCTGGTCAAGCGATCCGAGGGCATCCCATCCGTCGGCACCGTCCTTAGTCACATACTTGTTGCCAAGGCGGAAACGGACGAAGCGGATGATAACGTTATTGGCTCTTATAGAAAATGGATAGTCGGCGATACAGATACCGTCGCCCGGAGCGGTCTGACCGGCGATAGTCACGTTTCCATTTCTGAGAGTAAGGTCGGAGGTCAGATGTATGTTACCCGACACATCAAACACAATCGTACGTGTACCTGACTGATTCACAGCATAGCGGAACGACCCAGGCTGATTGTTGTCCTCAAGAGTGGTGACATGATACACCTTGCCGCCTCGACCGCCGGTCACATAACGGCCATAACCCTCGGCTCCGGGAAAAGCCTCAAGCTTAACCGCGTCGTCACACAGGCCCGGCAATATGCCGATCAAAGCCAGCAATAAAGAAAATAGTAAAGCTTTCTTCATAAGAAATGAATGGTATTATTGAGTGATTAGTTATTTCATGGATATTTCTACGCTGCAAATATACACAAAAATAATTGTTTACAGCACAAATTCGCACATAAAATCAAAGCAGCCGGAAATATGCGGCGATTATAAGCCACTATTCCCGGCCACCTGTTAACGGTATATCCTTATCCGCTCAATCTATCATATCGAGATAGTCTCCATAGCCCTCAGCCGCCATCTGCTCGGCCGGGATAAAACGCAAAGCCGCCGAATTGATGCAGTAACGCAGGCCGCCGTCCTCTGCCGGCCCGTCATTAAATACATGCCCCAGATGCGCTCCGCTGCCGGCCGAACGCACTTCGGTGCGCACGCGGCCAAACGAGGTGTCGAGATGTTCGCTTAACAGCTTATCATCAATAGGTTTTGAGAATGCCGGCCAACCGCATCCTGAATCAAATTTACGCGCTGACACGAAAAGTGGCGTGCCATCGATAATATCGACATATATACCACGGCGGAATTCATGGTCATACTCATTCACGAACGGGCGCTCGGTGGCACCATTCTGCGTAACCTCCCACTGCAAAGGGGTGAGACGCTCCCTCAAAGCTGCCTTGTCAGCACCGCCATGAGGACGCATTTTCCGTGCCTCGGCAAACAGAGCCGGGTCAACATGACAGTATCCGCCTGGATTCTTGTACAGATAATCCTGATGATAGTCCTCGGCGGGATAGAAATTCTCAAGTGGGCCCACCTCAACGGCAAGAGGCTGCTTGAACCGGCGCTGCACGGTGGCAACCACCGCCTCGATGACCGGAATATCCTCAGCCTCGGTATAATAGATACCCGTACGGTATTGGGTGCCTTCATCATGACCCTGACGGTTAAGTGACAGTGGATCAATGCTCCTGAAATACATTACCAGAAGGTCGGTAAGGCCTACCTTGTCATTGTCATACACTACCTCAACGGTTTCCACCGCCCCAGTCGTACCGGTACACACCAGTTTGTAGGAAGGATGCTCCACGCGGCTGTTGGCAAATCCTACGACAGTATTCTGCACACCCTCGATGAGCGAGAACAGATGAGCCGTGCCCCAGAAGCAGCCTCCGGCCAGATATATCTTCTTTTCCATAAGCAAATCTTAATAATCCGTGCGAAAATACAATAATCGACCGAGACATCAAACTATTTCCCGCACGAATTATGTCCTGCCGTCCGACTGTGTCTAAAATCAATGTTCAATAACATACGGATTTCATTGTCCGTAATCTTCGGTGAAGTGTTTAAACAGTACAAGATCGCTACTTTTTTAAACACTTTACATTAATACTATCATGACACACAAGCTTCACTACCTATTGTCAGCCGCAGCAGCGCTGATGATGACGACCTCGCTGAGTACATTCGCTCAAGACAAGCCGGTAAAGGGCCATTCAACCAATCCCGATCTGTTCTTCCTCGAAGAGTGGCAAGTGCCCAACAGTTATCTCCTTCTCCCTCCCCCACCCGAAGGCGGCACGATACTGTTTCTGTATGACAAGGAGCGCTATGACTGGGGAAAACTCCAGCGCGACACTCCCCGCGGCGATCAGGCTGCAGCCGACGCCCGAGTGGAAGGCAACGGCGTGCCTGAGGCCTTTTCTGAAGCTTTCGGCATAGAGATCACCCCCGAAACAACTCCCGAAGTTCTGAAGCTTATCATCAACATGCGCGAAGACGCAGGTGACCTTTCTACCCGCCACGCCAAAAACTATTATATGCGTCAGCGTCCGTTCAGCTTTTTCAATGAGATGACATGCAATCCCGAGCAGCAGGAAGAGCTGTCGACCAACGGTTCATATCCGTCGGGACACACCGCTATCGGCTGGGCCACAGCACTCGTGCTGGCCGAACTTAATCCTGACCGTCAGGATGATATACTGAAGCGCGGATTTGAGATGGGACAGAGCCGCGTAATATGCGGATATCATTTCCAGAGCGATGTTGATGCCGCACGTATCGTGGCCAGCGGCGTTGTAGCGCGACTGCATGCCGACGACGCATTCAACGCACAGCTCGCCAAAGCCAAGAAAGAGGTTGCCTCGCTTAAAAAGGCCGGCAAGTTTGCTCCCGCCACGGGTAACATACCTCCTGCAAAATAAAGCGTACGCTCCATTCTCTCCTCCCCCGCTACCATTGATACACTTATTGCTTCCCCCTTAGTTAACCACCTGTTATTTTATCTGCTATGAAACACTTATTGTTATGCTCATTTGCCACAGCCATGCTGCTTGGCACAGCCGCAGCCTCGGCACAAGACAGCCCTAAACTGTCAGTATCACCAACCGGGCGAATTCTCGTTGATGGAGCCCTCTATTTCGGTGGCGGTCCGGAATTTGTTGATGGCGGCGCCATTCCCGATGTGCGTATCGGCGCAAAAGCCTCTTACGGCAAGTGGAAAGGCAAAATCGACATCGGCTACGGCTATGGCAAGGTAAGCCTCAAGGATATATTCGTGGAATACGACTTCAACGCTTCTAATCTGCTACGTGTGGGCAACTTCGTACATCAGTATGGCCTTCAGAGCGCGACAAGCTCATCAATGAAAGTCACGATGGAGGAGCCGACAAGCAATGAGATATTCAACAACCCGCGTCTTATAGGAGCAATGTATGTGTATGACGGCGACAAATACTTCGGTACTGTCAGCGCACATATCGAAAGCGAGGCACTCAAAAAGACATCCAACGAACTGGGTAAGACCGGCTACGGCTTCATGACCCGCCAGGTGTACCGTCCGATACATGACAACGGTTACGTGCTTCAGGTAGGCTTGTCAGGAGGTTATGCAACTCCGCGCTACGATGCAGACGAGGAACTGAATCATACCAGCTTCGTATTTACGGCCAATTATCCCACTCGCGTGGCAAAAGTCGAGGCGCTCAACGCAACCGTGACCGACGCACGCAACTGGATGAAGTTTACTCCCGAATTGCTTGCCGGCTATGGTCCGCTCGCAATTGAGAGCCAGTATTACTTCAATCAGGTAAACCGCAAAGGGGGAGCCAAAGCCTACAACGCCAGCGGAGCATACGTAATTCTTCGCGGACTCGCTATCGGCGGCGACTACCAGTATTCTCATGCCGATGCAGGTCTCGCTACTCCGGCCCCCGGCTCACTTGAGTGCGTGGCAGCCTACAACTATACCGACATGAACGACGGCAAAGCCGGCATTCGCGGCGGTATCCTCAACGACGCCTCATTTACCGTCAACTACTACATCAACAAATACATGATAGCCCGTCTGCGCTACTCCTACACCCACGTGACCGGCCGCTCATGGGCTCCCGACAATCACGTCAACATCATCCAGGCACGCTTCCAGATCAGCTTCTGAACCACACACAAGCCGGCGGGGTCACTCCCCGCCGGCTTTTTTACAGGCCTATTCCATGCTATATAATGGCACCCAAACTCAGTAAAAGTACTCATCCCGCATCACTAAACGTGTTACGTGAGGGTGAAGGGAGTGAGGAGGGGGCGGTATTTTGCTTTCAGGGCAGTGGTTTCGGGATGGCCTTTTTCGAGGGCGAGGATAAGGGTGGTGTCGTAGTGAAACAGTTTGCCGGTTAACTCCCGGAAGTTGGTGTCCACGAAGTCCTCGATGGTGATGGGCGACGGGTCCACGGAATAAAATTCATAGTAGCGGTCGAGTAGCCTGATGAAATTGCTGCGGAAGAGCTTCCTTGCGCGATTACGGAAGGTGGCCTGTTCAAAGTGGTTGTCTTTGCCATAAAGAGCGATCAGGTAAAGGAAATTGATGTCGTAATGTGACAGAAGGAGGGTGTCGCGGTCAAACAGGCGATTTTTGAACTGTAGGCTTCTGTGTTTCAGCAACGGCTGTCCTTTCGCATCGACATCATGTGGTGCAAGGTTGTCGGAGCAATAGGAGTATTTGCGATGACTGCGGTCACTTTCGATTTTTGCTGAAATGAAGAAGTTGGGAGTTATATTGTAGCCTTCGGTAATGTTGTCCCGGTACGGCAGATAGCCCCTCTTCTGCTTTTCTTCAGGAGTGCCGCTGCCGAAGAGTATATCCATTGTGCGCTGAATGACGTTGCGGGCATACGTGAACTGCTTATATATAGATTTTGTGTCGATGGGAGAACCCGCTTTATAATATTTGCTGTCGGCGATGTGATATATCGCTTGCCCGGGATTGATCAATGCGCTGTACGGGTAGATGTGATCGATGACCTTGCCGTCTTTCTGTTCCTTGAAGCCTGCCGGTGCCTTTTCGCCAAGCAGGGCCTCGATGATAGCCTCAAAAACGGTCTCAAAGTTCTGAGCGATCAGGAAGTCTTCGCAATTGCGTGAGGAATGCAGCTTCTCGGAGTTTTCGAAAAACGTGTAGCATAGCGACCATAGTTTCAGAGCCTTGTCGCTGAAGTATTTATATTTTATCTGCCGGAGCCGTGTCTTTCCGAAGCCCTTCAGGTAGTGCTCAAAACGGGCTCCTCTGATGGTATCGTAGTTGTAGTTGATGTCGACCGCGAAGCCATAATGCGCGCGGATGTACTCAAGGATTGAGAAGTATATGACAAACAGCTCTTCGTCGAAGTCAATCTGCATTCTTTTGTTAACAGGATTGAGATAGACTGGGGCTTTCCGCTGTATTACGGGTAACTGATGGGATATGGTCTTTCGCCAGTTTACCCTGTTGTAGCCGCTGTGGATGTTTTTTATCGCAAACATCACAAAGTCCTTGTTGTCGCGTGAGAAGCGGATCAAGGAGAGTATGGTGTCAATAATTGTACCGGCCTTGGTTTTTGAGGTCGCATCCACATCCGACAGGGTGTGACGGCTGACGATAGAGGTATTGTTTCCGTCGTAAAATATATTTATCGCCCGGTAAATCCATACGGAAAACTGCTGAAGGAACGTGTTGTCACACTTGTCAAGCGCCGTGGAGTCGGGATCAAGCAGTGTGACCGGGTCATAGCGGTCAAGCACACGGTCGCTTTCTCCTGCCATATCCTTGGTCAATACCACTTTAGGCAGAAAGAAGATGCAGTCATTGATCTCAGGATTAAAACAATAACCGACATAAGGAGGCCTGACAAGCCCGTTCTTGTCAGGCGTGTCCATTAACCGCGAGGGAAGTATCTTTGCAAGATCCACCTCATGATAAGGATATCCTTCTATTACTATCCTCATCCCTGACGTTTTTTAGCTTTCAGGTGGCGGCGGGGTTTTCTCTTTCTTCGTCGGCGTCACACCGAGGTTTAGCATGAACGCATCGACGAGATCGTTTTTGGCCTCACGGAAGCGAAGTGTAAAGTCTTTGAACGAGTGGCGCTCTTTTTCATCGCTCTCGGGATTACCGTCGGGCGCGAAGTTAAAAAGGGAAGTGCTGTCATCGCCAAAATCCTTGAAAATGTCATTCCAGAGATAGAACAATACCTTCGATACGAAGTCGTTGGCTGATATCGTATTGCCGCCGTTGCGCGGTTTGACAAACCAGAAGCCAAGCTGCTTGTCCTCGGAACCGGTTATGCTGAAAATGCGATGGTTGACCTTATCGAGAAAATCACTCCAGTCATACTGGTAGTCTTCGGTCTCAACGGTCCTCCGGATGGGACCATGCTCACCGATAGGAGCGGTATCGATCGGCATGTACACCCATTCCCAGCGACGCTTGAATGCCGAGTCAATCGGGAAAAGCGACTGGTCGGACGTATTCATTGTAGCGAGTAAATGCAGGTTGCGCGGAAGCATCATCAATTTGCCGTCGCCGAGGCCGGGCTTTTCCTCGTTTAGCCTGTCGGCGATGTTGAGCTCGGCGCTTCTGAACATCTGGCCCAGATATTGCTCCAGATCCTTGTCGGGAGTTACGGGGTATTCGGAAAAACCTTTGTCGTTTCGGTCGAGCAATTGGAAAATATCGCCGAATATCTGAGCACAGTTGCCTCGGTTGATCTCCTCGATGACGAGGAAG
>CAZIPQ010000102.1:0-8586 GCA_964541165.1 uncultured Muribaculum sp. | reverse complement strand
AAAATGGCAAAAGATGTAGATCTTTCATCAAAAGAATGGCGCGACATAGTATTCGAAGGCAAAAATCAGGAATTCGGTGCTTATGAGTTGCGTAAAGGAAGTGATGCCCGTCATAACAAGGCTATGATTGTGGTGATCATCATCATTGCAATCGCCTTCCTGCTCCCTCTGTTGGTCAATACAGTGCTTCCCAAAGCTGAGGAACGTCCCGAGGACCTCACCGAACAGGCTATGGTAGATCTTGGCAGCAATGATCAGGACGAGCCCGAAGACGAGCCCGAAGAGGAAATGGAGCGCTATGAAGAAGAAGTTCCCGAAGTGCTTCCCGAAGAGGTGCTCAACACTGTGAAGGTGACTGAGATTGCGATTGTGGAGGATGATAAAGTGAAGGCTGAGGACGAGGTAAAGACTCAGGAAGAACTTCAGCAGACTACCACCGCATTCGGTCAGAGCGACTTCGACCAAGGTACTGACGACCGTAACGTGGTTCGTGAGCACAAGGACGAGATCGTTGTTGAGAAGAAGCATGAAGTTGAGGAGAACAAGGTGTTTGAGGCTGTAGAGCAGATGCCCCAGTTCCCCGGCGGTGATGCTGAGCTTATGAAGTATATTCAGAAGTCACTCAAATACCCGCCCGTGGCTATGGAGAACAACATCCAGGGCCGTGTGACTGTACGCTTCGTCGTTACCAAGACCGGTAAGATCGGTGATGTACAGGTGCTCCGCGCGAAAGACCCCGATCTTGACCGTGAGGCAGTACGCGTGGTTAAGACTCTTCCCGACTTCATCCCCGGTCGTATGAACGGTCAGCCCGTGGCAGTGTGGTTCACACTCCCGATTACCTTCAAACTCCAGGGTATTTAATAGCGACACAGCTATCCTAAGATATGCGGCGCGTTCACATTCAGTGGACGCGCCGCTGCTTTTATAACCATAGATACACTCAAAGTAGCACAGTCGCTACGTCACGAATATTTAAAATACATTCGCCGCTAACGCGGGTACCACTCACGTTACAATACGCTTGACGTTGCAGCTCCCTCTCTATCTATGCGATGCGTTTGTATTGTGGATGTTCCCTTAATAGGTATTCTTGGTTGAGACGACACGGCTATCTAAGATCCATTCGCCGCTTTAGCGGCAGTGGTTGGCGCATAGCGCCAAAAGAAGGACAGCCTGGGGTAAGCGCTGCGTTAGCTGCGCGCAACCCCAGGTAATTATCTAACAACACGTGTAAGCGCTCCATCGGAGCGCGACTGTTACAATCAACCGTGGCAGGATTGTTGCGCACCTACGGCGCGCAAGGATTGGGGGTGGCGCCTTAACCTGGGGTTGCGCCCCGCTAACGCGGAGCTTACCCCAGGCTCAACCTGTATTGGTGCGCTGCACCAAATCTTGCCGCTAACGCGGCTACCTACTCACGTTACGCTGCACCAAACGTTGCCGCTAACGCGGTTCAGCTGCGCGCAACTCCAGGTAATTGTCCAACCACACTTATAAGCGCTCCATCGGAGCGCGACTGTTACAATCAACCATGGCAGGATTGTTGCGGCCGTCCGAAAATTAAAAAATTGTGAAATAGTGTGGTATGTCAGATACTTTTATTAACTTAGCGCATTACTTTAAAATCATTGGGCGATGACTGATGACATGGATATGCAATATGATGAGAATGAAGCTATAAAATTCATTCGCAATTATATGCCTGCTGAGATTGGCGAGCGTTATACTGACGATGAGATTCTGAATATCCTCGATATGATCTGGGATTACTATGAAGATCATGGTCTGCTTGAGATCAACGTAGAGGCGGATGCTGCCAATGCGTCTGACGAATTGCCTCAGCTGATGGAGTATGTAAAAAAGACTCTTATGCGCGACAAGCTCGCAATTGTCGATACTGACGATGTCCACTATATCGTGGAGGGCGAGTTGGCTTATGAGAAGTCTATCGGCATGGAAGAGGATTGATATTCAAGTATATAGGAATGCGGATATTTACGG
Organism: uncultured Muribaculum sp.; assembly: GCA_964541165.1. Lineage (GTDB taxonomy): Bacteria > Bacteroidota > Bacteroidia > Bacteroidales > Muribaculaceae > Muribaculum. The sequence goes on along the minus strand of CAZIPQ010000102.1, from coordinate 6,582 downwards.
CATTTTTGGTGGCGTGTATGTTGGGTTGCGTGTCGGCTGACGCGCAGAACATCTTTTCGTCGCTACGTGCCAAGATGTCGAGCATACGTCAGTCACTGGCTTCTGACCGGCCTGTGGATAAGCCCGTTGACGAGGCTGAAGCCTCGTTGAGTGTGGAGGAGCGTTCGCTTGACGGCAATCTGATGACTCCTCAGGTGCCTCCGAAATCACATGAAGCGCTTGCAGCTTATATGAATGATCTTGCCAAGCGGCTGTCAGTCCGTCGTGTCGAGCGTATCGAGCTGATGCGTGACGGAGAGGTGGTCGTTGCCACTATCGGCGCTGAACTGCTCTTTGCTCCAAATGATACCGTGCTCCGTCCTACCGCGGCCAATCTCCTTAAGCCCTATGCGACACTGCTTGATAATCCCGGTTACTACAAGATTATTGTTGTGGGCCACACTGACAATACCGGTACCGAGTCATATACTGATATGATGAGTGAGGAGCGGGCAGGGGCTGTGGCCGAATGGCTGGTGCAACATGCCAAGGATGGCTCGGATATACTGGTGTATGGTCTGGGTGCCACCTCGCCGCGCAAGCCTAACAATTCGATGAGCAACCGTGCGGACAACAGGCGTATCGAGATTTATATTGTGCCTGACAAAGCACTGATTGATATGATCAAAAATGATAAATTGCAACATAAAAAGTAATTTTTTAGTCAAATGAAGTTTTCAACTATTGCTGCCTGTGCCCTGGGGGTATTGGCAGTGGCATGCGCTCCCAAGAGCAACAATGCCTACAAGGTGACCACTCCGGTGGATGCAGAGAAGTTTAACGGTCAGACCGCTTACATCATGAATCTCGATTCTGATGAGTGCATCGACAGCGTTGTAGTAAGCGGTGACACTATCGTGTTTGCCGGTGAGGTAACTCAGCCTGTACTTGCCCGCCTGATGTTTGGTAATGTACGTGGTGGTGTGTTCATCCTTGAACCCGGTGACATCACTTTCGATGAGAAGATGGTTGCCGTAGGTACTCCTGGCAATGCTTCACTGCAGGCTATCGGTGAGCAGCAGCGTGAAATCATGCAGGCTTTCCGCAAGGCTGAGAATGATTCAGTACGCGGTTATCTCCAGCAGCTCTATGAGGAGATTGCCGACAGCCTTATCACTAATGAGGCTAACTCACCCGTGGGTCTCTTCGTGCTGATGAACAACATGTACAGCTATACTCCCGAGCAGCTTGACAGCCTCGCAGCTCTCTATCCGATGTACGGTAACTCAGCAAAGGTACAGAAGCTCCAGCAGACTTATGCCAACGCTAAGGCTACTGCCGAGGGCAACATGTTTGTTGACTTTACTATCGAGGGTGAGAATCCTGTTAAGTTCAGCGACTATGTAGGCAACGGTAAGTACACTCTCGTTGACTTCTGGGCAAGCTGGTGTGGTCCTTGCCGCGCTGAGATCCCCAACATCAAGGAGGTTTACAAGAAGTACAACGGTGATAAGTTCCAGGTTCTCGGTGTAGCAGTATGGGATAAGCCCGAAGATACTCAGAAGGCTATCGAGGAGCTTGGCATCGAGTGGCCGTGCATCATCAACGCTCAGTCAATTCCTACCGATCTCTACGGTATCACTGGTATTCCTCAGGTGATGCTGATCGGTCCTGACGGCACTATCCTTTCTCGCAACCTTCGTGGCGAGGTACTCCGCGCTACAGTTGCCAGCGCTATGGAGCAGTAATCCAGCTGACAAGTTTATTCCATAACAGCCGTGAAATGATATAGGCGACCAGCGCACCGATACAGTCGGCTGCAAAATCGGGCCATTCGGCTCCCCGGCCTACATTCATAACAAGCTGTAACAACTCTATCACTCCACCGAACAGTATTGTTGCCACGAGATAAAGTGTCAACGGTGCTTTCGGTGGATTGCTGTTTTTATGACGGGCGCAGTAACGCGCGCGGTCAAGTGTGGCTGCCCACAACAGTCCCGCCATCATGATGCCGTGAACAACCTTGTCGGCTCCCGGAAATAATTGAAAATCATTGTCGGGCAGCGGGTGGGGGACAAGGGTAAGATATAGAATGGCTGCTGTCACCGTGACGGTAAAAGTAGCAGCAGGCAACTTGTTGATCAATCTTTTCGTCTGCATAATTGTATAAATATATACAAAATTACGACAAAACCGTGATTTTATGCATCGCTGACAGTCATTAATTGTTGGGTTTTGATTAATTTTGCAGCTTGAATAGAATAAAAGCAGCAAAATATTATTTATTATGTCTGAAAAGATACAATTCGGAAGTAAAATAGGACTGATAGCCGCAACGGTTGGCTCAGCTGTCGGCTTAGGTAATGTGTGGCGTTTTCCGGCTGAGGCTCAGGCCAATGGTGGAGCGGCATTCCTGTTGCTGTATATCGGATGTGTGTTTGTGCTTGGTATTCCAGTCATGCTGGCTGAATTTTCACTCGGTCGCGGATGCCGCAGTGATGCTGTGGGTGTGTTCAGGCGTCTTGCTCCCGGCACCGGATGGTGGATTGTGGGCGCGATAGCCATCCTGGCGTCCTATCTGATCCTGTCGTTTTACATGGTTGTGGCTGGCTGGACTCTGGAATATCTATGGCAGTCGATTACGGGAAATCTTTTTGAACCCGTTGCCGGAGTGGCAGGCCACAGTGGAACCGAAGCGCTTGATATCCAGTTTGGCACACGTATGAAAGAGTATATAGTCGATGATATACGTCCGCTTGTCATGACGTTTGTCATGCTGGGAATAAATCTCAGTGTGCTGCTCATGGGCGTGCAGAAGGGTATCGAGAAGATCTCCAATATACTGATGCCGTTGCTGTTTCTGCTCCTGCTGATATTTGCCTCCGTAGCGTTGACGCTGCCGGCTGCCGGCGAGGGATTGGCCTATTTCTTTGCGCCTGATTTCAGCAAGATTACTCCGAAAGTGTTTATCAATGCGATGGGGCAGGCATTTTTCTCACTGTCGCTCGGCATGGGTATCCTGATTACCTACGCAAGCTATTTCCCGAAGGATACGCGCCTTACGCGCACAGCCATCACTGTGTCGATGCTTGATCTGCTTGTCGCCGTGCTCATGGGCATCATTATTTTCCCGGCCGTGAAGTCTTTCGGACTTACCGGTCATGAACTCGAAGGTGCCACGCTCGTATTTGTGACCTTGCCGGAGGTATTTGCCCAGATGCCTGGCACACAGTTGTGGTCGATACTGTTTTTCCTGCTGTTGCTGGTGGCGGCCCTGACCTCGACCATCTCGCTTGCCGAGGTTTCGGTGGCTTTCCTGGAGTCGCGTTTCGGCATTAAGCGTAAACCGGCGTGTGTGGCTGTCATCCTGCCTCTGTTTGTGCTGAGCGCGCTGTGCTCTTTGTCGCAGGGCTCACATGAATGGCTGGTGATTGGTGGGCGCACGCTCTTTGACCTTCTCGACATGGGAGCTACAAATATCATGCTGCCGGTTGTCGCTATCAGCACATGCGTGTATGTAGGATGGTTTGCTCCGCGTGATTATATGAAGCGTGAGCTTACCAACGGAGGTGAATTGCGTGCCGGCGGATATAAGGCCGTGCTTTGGGTGGTACGTGTGTTTGCTCCGGTAATGATTGCGGTAATATTATTGGCTAATTTTATCAATTGATGAGATGAGTGAGAAGAGGACGCAGTTTGCCACAAAACTTGGCGTGATTGCAACGACGGTCGGATCGGCTGTCGGTCTGGGTAATATATGGCGTTTCCCGTATGAGGCAGGTGTCCATGGCGGTGGTGCGTTTCTGTTGATCTATATAGGATTTATTTTCCTTGTAGGAGTACCCGTCATCTGTGCCGAGTTCATTATGGGGCGCAGCACCAGGAGCAATATTTTCGGTGCTTACCGTAAGCTGCATGGTGCCCGTGCGTGGTCAGCCGTGGGCTACATGGGTATCCTGGCTTCGGTGATGATCCTGTCATTTTATTCTGTTGTGGCGGGCTGGACGCTGGAATATTTCGTGCAGTCGGTTACAGGCGCGCTTGAGGCGGCCGACGACAGCACGCGCCACGCTGCGTTTGACACCTTCTCTACCGGTTGGCGTCCGCTGATGTGGACGATCCTGTTTCTGTCGGTCAACGGATGTATTCTGCTCAGAGGCGTCCAGAAAGGAATTGAGCGGGTGAGCAATCTGCTGATGCCGATACTGTTTGTCATTCTGATCGCTTTCTGCATCAACTCATTGCTTTTGCCCGGGGCAGGCGAGGGCCTGAGCTTCCTGTTCAGCCCTGATTTTTCTCAGGTGACTCCGCAAGTTGTGCTTGGTGCGCTCGGACAGGCATTTTTCTCTTTATCGCTGGGACTCGGCACCATGCTTACCTATGCGAGCTATTTCAGTGACAGCACTCCGCTCATGAAGAGCGCTACGATTACGGCGGTACTTGATACGTGTGTGGCTATATTGGCCGGTATCATTATTTTCCCGGCGGTATTTTCATTTGGAGGAGAGCCGGCTGCGGGCCCGAAACTGGTGTTTGAAGTGCTTCCGGCCATTTTCCATCAGTTGCCTCTCGGCGTGGTGTGGTCATCGCTGTTCTTCTTCCTGCTCTTTGTCGCATCGCTGACATCTACAATCTCGATGAGCGAGATGTGTATTGCCTTCCTCACTGAGCATTTCGGCATGAGCCGTCGCAAGGCTACGCTTGTCAACACTTCGGTCGCAATGGTGTTCGGGTCGCTGTGTGCTCTTTCATTCGGCTGTCTTGACCATGTGAAGATATTTGGCCTGACGATATTCAATCTGTTTGACTATGTCACCAGCAATGTAATGCTGCCTCTCGGCGGTATGGTGATTTCGATATTCGTAGGCTGGATAGTTGACCGAAAAATAGTGAAAGCGCAACTGCGGGGTACAGGTACGCTTTCACCATGGTTGTATAGCGCGATAGTATTTTGTCTGCGCTATGTGGCTCCGAGTTGTATCCTTCTGGTCTTCTTAGCCGGATTGGGAATTATTTAAGGCGTTCGGTCAACTGGTCGATTGTCAATGATTCCTGTTGGCCGGTAGCCATCTCTTTCAGTGTTATAGTGCCGTCGGCGAGCTCTGTTTCGCCGATTATGGCCACGTAGGGTATGTGGAGCGCGTCGGCATATCCCATCTGCTTTTTCATCTTGGCAGCATCGGGATATATCTCAGCCGAGATGCCTGCGGCGCGCAGTGCCTTGATTGCTTTCATCGCAGCTGCGGCCTCATTGACGCCGAAGTTGGTAAACATCACTTTTGTGGTGTCGAGTGCGTCGGCAGGGTAGAGGTCGAGGGTATTGAGCACGTCGTAGATGCGGTCGGCGCCGAATGAAATGCCTACGCCCGACACACCGGGCATGCCGAATACGCCGGTGAGGTTGTCATAGCGGCCACCGCCGGTAATGGAACCTATCTGTACATCTTTGGCCTTTACCTCGATGATGGCTCCTGTGTAGTAGTTAAGACCGCGTGCAAGCGACACGTCCAGGTCGAGCTCGGCGCGGAGTCCCAGTCGGCGAGTGCCGTCGACGATCTCGCGCAGCTCTTCAACTCCCTTCATGCCTGTGGGAGAGTCGGCCAGTGCAGTTGCCAGCTTGTCAAGACGCTCATCTACAGTGCCGTCAATGGAGATGATGGGAGTAAGCGCCGCAATGGCCTCTTCGCTGAGTCCACGCTCACGCAACTCATCATTTACGGCCTCAAGTCCGATCTTGTCGATCTTGTCGATGGCTACGGTGATATCGACAATCTTGTCGGGCTCACCGATCAGTTCGGCTATACCGGCAAGCACCTTACGGTTGTTGAGCTTGATGGCGATGTTGATATTGAGACGGCTGAACACCTCGTCGATCATCTGGAGAAGCTCGATCTCATTAACAAGCGAGTCGCTGCCTACGATATCGGCGTCACACTGATAGAATTCACGGTAGCGGCCCTTCTGAGGACGGTCGGCGCGCCATACAGGCTGTATCTGGAAACGCTTGAAGGGGAACTGCACGTCATTGCGGTGCTGCACCACGTAGCGGGCAAAGGGTACCGTCAGGTCATAGCGGAGGCCCTTTTCACTCAACGCCGATGTGAGCTTACCCGATGCTTCGCCCGAATTGAGCAGCTCGGGAGCCACACCGCGCAGATAATCACCCGAATTGAGTATTTTAAACAGCAGTTTGTCACCTTCCTCGCCATATTTTCCCATCAGAGTTGACAGGTTTTCCATAGCCGGTGTTTCAATCTGTTTGAATCCGAAGAGATGAAACACCTCGCGGATAGTGTCGAAGATATAATTTCTGCGCGCCATCTCGATGGGCGAAAAATCACGTGTACCCTTGGGTATAGAAGGTTTTTGTGCCATATTAAAAAACGTAACAAAATGAACCACAAATTTACGCAAAATATTTTGGACAAAACACTTGCACCATTCAAAAAAAACATCTACCTTTGCAACGCAAAAATCAAGGAGATTCGCTAGCTCAGCTGGTAGAGCACAACACTTTTAATGTTGGGGTCGTGGGTTCGAGCCCCACGCGGATCACAGAAGGGTCACAATTATGTGGCCCTTTTTTCATGCCTGTAAGTGACT
>CAZIPQ010000101.1:0-8691 GCA_964541165.1 uncultured Muribaculum sp. | reverse complement strand
TTTGCATGTAGTAACATTAACCATTGAAAAGCAATGAAAAGTGATCCCAAAGAGTGTCTTTACTGTACCAACAATGACACTCTCCACAACCTGATGATTGAAATAGCTCCGCTGAGTGTGTCACGCGTTTTCCTGTTCAAGGAGCAGACTTACCGCGGCCGTTGTCTCGTAGCTTACAACGGTCATGTCGATGATCTCAATGAACTGTCGGATGAGGAGCGTAACGCATTTATGGCCGATGTGGCACGTGTGACCCGTGCCATGAAGAAGGTGTTCAACCCTGAGAAAATCAACTATGGCGCATATAGCGACAAGCTGTCACACCTTCATTTCCACCTTGCTCCCAAGTATGTTGACGGCCCCGATTACGGCGGCACTTTCCGCATGAATCCGGGAGAGGTTTATCTCACCGATGCCGAATATGCCGAGATGGTGGATGCTATCAAGGCTGCTCTCTGATCCGGAGACCGGTATAAAAAATTAGGGCTGTCAGTTCATTTGCTGGCAGCCCTTGTTTGTGTTAGCGGTCATTTGGCATCGCGGTTGTAATGGGGCATATCGTCGGGGATCTCCATTGATATTTCCACGAGTCCTGATATTTTGCCGTCAATGCGCCAGGGAGTCTGGTAGATGAGTTTGCGGCGTCCGCCCTTTGTAATCGTATAGGCATTTGACTCGCCGGTCGTAAGCATGTGGTTTATCTTACGTACCGAGTCGGGATTGTGACAACCCATAAGGTTGCGGCCACGCATGTCGCCGTGGCTGGCGAATGTGGCGAGAGCCTTGTCGTTCATGTAAAGCACCACTCCGGTAGCGTCGCATACGGTCACGGCACAATTCATTTCTTTTGCCCATTCGGGTATGGAATCGGTATAGTCGTTCATGTCATAAATTAAATAATTGCTACAAATGTAACTAAATTTTAAAAGCGAGTCAACTTTTTGATGTATCGGGCGGTTATATGTTTATAACACTTCTAATTAAATACCGACATGGCTTACAAAATTATCGAAATCGAGGGCATAGGCGAGGTTTATGCCAAGAAACTTCAGGATGCAGGTATCAATACTACCGAGGCTCTTCTTGAAAAGGCTGCAACACCTAAGGGTCGTAACGATCTTGCCGAAGCTACAGGCATTCCGGCTAAACTTATTCTGAAATGGGCCAACCATGCCGATCTGTTCCGTATCAAGGGTATCGCCGGACAGTTTGCCGAACTTCTCGAGGCTGCCGGAGTTGACACGGTAAAGGAATTCCGTCACAGAGTAGCTGCCAACCTCGAGCCCAAGCTCAAGGAAGTAAACGACGAGCGTCATCTGTGCAAACGCGTGCCTTCAGTGACTGAACTGGAACGCATGATAGCTCAGGCCAAGGAGCTTGATCCGGCTATCACTTATTGAAAATAAACGCAGATAAGATCTAAACGAATTAAGCGGGAGTGACTGTGCAGGCAGCTACTCCCGCTTTTTTTTTGTCATATTGTGGGCGGAAAAGTGGAATATTTTGCTTGTGATGAAAATAAAATCGGGAATTATGTTGCATAATGCAAATAAATATCTAAATTTGCAAGCAAAACGAAAATATAAAAATAACAAAACCATTCATAAGCTTATGTGCGGAATAGTTGCGGTCTTTGAGACTATGGGAGCAGGACATGACCTGCGCAAGGATGTGCTTAAAATGTCAAAGAAAATACGTCATCGCGGGCCTGACTGGTCAGGTATATATTGCGGCGACAATGCGGTGCTTGCTCATGAACGACTGTCGATCGTCGATCCTGAATCAGGAAGCCAGCCGCTTACCACGCGTGACGGTAAGGTGATACTGGCAGCCAACGGCGAGATATATAACCATCGTGAAATTCGTGAACGCCTGAAGGATTATGACTTCATGACGGGTAGTGACTGTGAGGTGATACTGGCGCTTTATCGTGAGAAGGGTCCTGATTTTCTTGAGGAACTTAACGGAATATTCGCTTTCGCGCTTTACGATGAAGAGAATGACTTTTACATGGTGGCACGCGATCCTATCGGCGTGATACCGCTGTATATGGGAACCGACCGCCAGGGACGCAAGTATTTCGCCTCGGAGCTGAAAGCTCTCGAGGGAACATGTGATGTGATCGAACCATTCCTCCCCGGACATGTATATGACAGCCGTACCGGCGAGATGCGCCGTTGGTATAAGCGTGACTGGGAGGAATATGATGCCGTTAAGGATAACACGACCTCTATACCGGAGCTGCGTGAGGCTCTTGAGGCTGCCGTGAAGCGTCAGCTTATGAGTGACGTGCCTTACGGGGTATTGTTGTCGGGAGGACTTGACTCTTCAGTCATATCGGCTATCGCGGCCAAATATGCGGCGCGCCGTATCGAGAGTGATGACAGTCAGGCCGCTTGGTGGCCGCGTCTGCACTCATTTGCCGTAGGTCTTAAAGGCGCACCTGACCTGAAGGCGGCCCGCCGCATGGCCGAACATATCGGTACCGTGCATCATGAAATCAACTATACCGTTCAGGAGGGTCTTGACGCTATCCGTGATGTGATATATTATATCGAGACCTACGACGTGACAACAGTGCGTGCTTCGACGCCTATGTATCTGCTGGCGCGTGTCATCAAGTCGATGGGTATAAAAATGGTGCTTTCGGGCGAGGGTGCCGACGAGATATTCGGCGGCTATCTCTATTTCCACAAGGCCCCCGACGCACAGGCATTTCATGAAGAGACCGTGCGCAAACTTTCAAAACTGCATCTGTACGATTGTCTGCGTGCCAACAAGTCGCTGTCGGCATGGGGCGTTGAGGGACGTGTGCCGTTCCTTGACAAGGAGTTTCTTGATGTGGCCATGCGCTTGAATCCGGCTGACAAGATGGCCCGTAACGGCCGTATGGAGAAATGGGTGCTTCGTAAGGCTTTCGAGGATATGATACCTGCTGAGATAGCATGGCGTCAGAAGGAGCAGTTCTCCGACGGCGTGGGCTACTCATGGATCGACTCGCTCAAAGCTATTGCCGAAAGTCAGGTGACTGACGAGATGATGCGTAACGCCGCCCGTCGTTTCCCTGTCAATACGCCGATGAACAAGGAGGAGTATTGCTATCGCTCGATATTTGAGGAACATTTCCCCAGTGCTACCGCCGCCGCTTGTGTGCCGTCGGTACCCTCAGTGGCCTGCAGTACGGCGGAAGCTCTTGCATGGGATGAATCGTTCCGCAATCTTAATGATCCGTCGGGTCGTGCCGTAAGCGGTGTTCACTGCCAGGCTTACGCCGATGTCAGCGAAGCTGCCAAGTCCTGATTATTTCCACCGGGCATCGAGTGAGCGTATCACTGACGCGCTCGCTCCGGTGCTGCCTGTGTGCTGGAGTCCTAATGAAGAGTAGGGGAGTGGTGTTACCCGGGCCGAGAGCTGCACGGTGTCGTCGCTCTCCTCGATCGTATAATTCTCTTCATCATTATCCATCGGCTGTCGGCGTGCGGTAGCTGTAAGCAGTCCGTCAGTCACGTCGACATCAATTATACATGTAGGACGATAGCACCGCGATGCAACCGGTTCGCTTATAGGAGTCACTTTGCCGCCGTCATATTTCACAAGCGTGAATGTGACGGCGCGGTCATGTTCGGGAGTGCGCTCGATGCGCAGTGCATAGCCTGTCAGCGTAGCGGGATCCATCATGACATACACATCCATATATTGCCCTGTCGCGCTTCCGAAGCCCTGACCGGCACCCTTGCACGGGTCGACCTCCAGAGTGACATGCATTGACTTGCTTGAGCCGCGCATCGGGGTATAGAACATCCGTGCTCCGCGAGAGGTCTGCACAAGTCCGATGCTCTTGGCGGCAGCGTCCATGCCGTTGCCGTAAGTCCATGCGTTTTTAGCATTTGGAGTCCAGTCATGTCCTGCCGTGTCGGCCGGTTTGTAAGCATCCCAGGTCCACAGTCCCTCGCCGATTATCGGCTGATAGCCGGTGGGCAGTTCCGAAAAGTTAGTGTGAAGGCTGGTCTGGTCATGGTTGACCCTGAGCAGGTCGAGCTTACCTACCTTGTTGCTTGTCGCAGTGGCCCAGTTGCCGCTGTAAGTATCGATGCCGCGAGGTGTGACAAGTGCCGTGATGTAGTGGTCTTTGTCGGCTCTTGACAGCGGATATTCGCTTATGACTGAAGTAGGACCATGGAGCACGGCTATCGTGTCGCTCATATCCATATTTTTATGCCTGTACCAGGTAACCAGGCTGCAGTCATCGACACCGGCCGGAATCTGGTAGCTGAGACGGCATACTCCGCGCAGGCGGTCGATGGTGAGTCGGGGCGCAGTGAGGAATTGCGGCGCATCTTTTAGAAGCGGTGCCACAGTGACGCTTATACAGCCCTTAAGACCGTATTCGTCGGTGGCCTCGATATACCCTGACGCACTTACAGGCGCGGTATTCGTGTCAGTGCAGGTTACGGAGCCTTCTCCATCAGCGGTAAGGGTCACGAATGAAGGGAATCCCCATTTAAGCGCATTACCCTCGGCCGGTGCTCCGGTGGGGAAATTGCCCCACAGCAGGTAGCTTGGAGTCAGTTTGGCCGATGCTCCGTTGTCGGTAAGTTTGATCTGTCTCTGGTCAAATGTGAGCTTTACGGGGAGTCCGATGAGCGGACGGCCCAGGGAGCGGCTTATACTGTCGATGACAGGGCGCATGCCGAGGGGATCCCAGCCGTCGTCGCCGGCAAGCAGATTGGGCGTATTATACACGCCGCCTGCCTTATAAGCGTCGAGCAGCGGCTTGTCGGTAAGGTCGATACTGAGCGAGGGGCGCGATGCATCCACCATGTATTTCTTGCCGTCGAGCGTTACATTGTATTGATAGCACACTGTTGCCGATCGGTCGCGGGTCCAGTCGAGTTCGTAGTTGCCGGGGCGCCTGATGGAGTTGGCAAGATGAAAGCGTGTGTCTATGAGGGTCACCATGCCCGGCTGCTTGGTGATAAACTGGCGTGAGTTGTTCAGAAGGTCGATGTCGCAGTTGAGAAATACGGCGCCGGTTGTCGAGGTGCTGTAAAACGGCTTGCTGCTGTGCCAGGTGAACCGACAGTCGAGATACACGGCCGAACCGGTCAGGGCGTCGTCGGTACACTCGAAGTAGCAGTCCTTGTAAAGCGTGCGCCGTCCTCCTGTGACAGGACACAGATTCAACCGGCTGATAAAACGGCAGTTGGAGGCAAACACACGGTCAGTGCCACGGCATATACCAAGCTGCGCCTGTACGATGGCATCTTTGCGCTTCGGCCGGTTGAGCGAAGGATTGGCCGGATATTCGAGATCGACGTTGCAGTAATTGCCGAGGGTGATATTTTCAAGTGTAAATTCACGTCCCTTGAACTCAATCATTGTGAAATTGCCGAGCGCACCCTGGGTCTGCCCGCGGTTGACGGCCATCACAACATCCTGCGGATCATCGGCGAGTCCTATCAGATGAAGCCTGTCGACCGCGATATGTACGGCAAACGGGGTCCCTCCGGAATTGCCGGGGCAGCGTCTTACTTCGGGATCATCGGGATCGTCAAGCCAATAGACCCACGGAGCCACGAGCAGCGTGGCTGTGCCTCCGTCACGGTTTATGGCTTCGATAGCCTCCAGCGGATCAGAAAATACGTATGGTGATGAGGTGTCGGCTCCGGGACGTCCGTCAAGACAGTATGTACCGTGTCCGAGAGGATAAACAGATGTGCCACAAGTTACAGTGTCATTGCGCAGAGTCACTGTAAGGGCCATGCCGTCAAGCACACCGGCGATGACGGCGATCAGCAACATTAAGGGGTATTTCATGATAAATAATTGGCTATGCAAAATTAACTGAAAGTTTTTAAATACCGAGGAAATATACTATTTTTGTGGTGATTAACATAAATAATTGAATTAATGCGCATGAAAATCAACAGTACCGTAGCAAGTTGTGTTATAGCACTTGCCGCACTGTCAACCGTGGCGTGTGGCCGTGTCGAGGCCGCGCAGGGCGATGACTATTCCAAGTATTACCATGATCTACCTATTGACCTTCCTGTTGTCAAGGCACCGGTCATCCCTGTCTACACAGTCAGCATAACCGATTTTGGCGGTGTCAATGACGGCGTGACCAAGAATACCGAAGCTTTTGCCAAGGCAATGTCACATCTCGCTGTAAAAGGTGGCGGTCGCCTTATCGTGCCTGAAGGCATCTGGTACACCGGACCTATCAGTTTCGAGAGCAATGTGGAACTTCACCTTGACCGCGGCGCTCTTGTGCTGTTCAGCGAGGATCTTGCCGATTATCCTTCGGTAAGCAGCAGCTTCGAAGGCCTCAACTCTTACAGGGCCATGTCGCCGCTTTCGGCTTTTGACAAGGAGAACATCGCCATAACCGGCGAGGGTACATTCAATGGCAACGGTCAGTGCTGGCGTCCGGTGAAGCGTAGCAAGATGACTGATGCGCAGTGGAAGAAACTTACCTCCACCGGCGCTCTCAACGAGCGCGGCGACGTATGGTTCCCCAATGAACGTATCGCCGAGGTATTTGCCGACAAGCAGCTTCAGGCCAAGGCATTTATTCCGAATGCCAATGACAGCCTGCGCGAGTATGTGCATGACTTCCTGCGTCCTGTACTTCTGTCATTCGTGCGCTGCAAGAATGTGCTGCTGAAGGGCGCTACATTTGAAAATTCACCTGCATGGAATATTCATCCGCTTCTTTGTGAGAACCTGATTGTCGACGGTGTGAACGTGCGCAATCCCTGGTATGCCCAGAACGGCGACGGCATCGACGCCGAGTCATGTACGAATGTGCTGATAGTTAACAGCTCGTTTGATGTAGGTGACGACGCTATCTGCATCAAGTCGGGCAAGGACAAGGATGGCCGTGAGCGCGGCGTGCCGTGTGCCAACGTGCTGATCGACGGATGTACCGTTTACCATGGTCATGGCGGCTTTGTAATCGGTTCCGAGATGTCGGGCGGCTGCAAGGATATAGCTGTGCGCAACTGTGTGTTTATCGGTACCGATGTAGGCCTGCGTTTCAAGTCGACCCGTGGCCGTGGCGGTGTTGTCGAGAATATATATGTCGACAATGTCAAGATGAGCGACATTCCCGGCGATGCCCTGATATTTGACCTCTATTACGGAGGCAAGGGTGGCGACGGCGAGGTGCCTGCAGTGACCGAGGAGACTCCTTCATTCAAGGATATATTTATTAATGATGTAACCTGCCGCAGCGCCGAGCGTGCCATGTATTTCAATGGTCTGCCCGAAATGCCGATCAAGAATATCACAGTGAAAAATTCGCGTTTCCGCGCCGATACAGGTGTCGTGCTTAACTATGTCGACGGCCTTACCCTCGACCATGTTGTGATAGATGCTCTCAGCGGCGAGCCTGTTACCGAACTCAACGGCGTGACCAATCTCAAGATTATCGACTGATATCTGATCAGATAATATTTAAGTGTGCATTGTCTTTACCCGGGACAATGCACACTTTTTTATGCCGTCTAATATGCTTCGCAATAACACCGAGCATACTCAGCCAATTCTCACGTCAACCTCAGATAACAAAAAAGCATTCTGTGTGAAGGATATCCTATTCGTGATGGTTCATGTTAGACAAGTGCGCGTTTGTTACAACTCCAAAGAATTTTCTTTCATAAGAAAATCGAAAATACTGATGACCGTTATTCCATTCTCTGTATGTAATACCGGGGTGTATTCACCAAGAATAATAATCTTTTTGAAGGCATCATCTATTCGCAACAGTGACGCCGATTCTTGTTCTACCTTAGCTTCATCCGTCATTCGGTATGCAGACTGAATGTAGTAACGTTGGCTGCCGTTATTGCATACAAAATCGACTTCATAGTATTGCCTCTCACGCCCATTATCTGTCCTTTCGTTTTTAGCCACCACACCTACATCCACGCTAAAGTCTCGCGCTAACAGTTCATTATAGATTACGTTTTCCATCAAATGTGAGTACTCAATCTGACGGAAATTCAATCGGGCATTTCTCAAACCACAATCGGAAAAATAATATTTGCTTAAGCTCTCTATGTACTTTTTGCCCTTTATATCATAGCGACAGGCCTTTTCCATAAGGAAAGACTCGCATATATAATCAAGGTAAGTAGCAAGAGTATTCCTGCTGACCTTCTCGTGTTTTACGCTTTCAAAAGTATTGGCAAGCTTTGTCGGGTTAGTAAGTCCTCCAATTGAAGATGCCAGTATGTTGAGAAAATCGTCAAGAATTTCTTTGTTCCTGATCTTGTGTCTTTCTACAATATCACGGACATAGGTTCTGGTAAACAGGGCCTTCAGGAACTCGCGTTTATCTTTTTCGGAATCCTTCAGCACAACCTGGGGCATTCCTCCATAGATCATGTAATCAGTTAGGGCATGAGACATATCTCCACCTTTGACTGAGTAATATTCACTGAAAGTAAGGGGATATAACCTTATTTCATCGCCACGTCCTGCAAATTCAGTGCGGACTTGGCTTGACAGGAATCTTGCGTTACTTCCTGTAACGTACACGTCCGCATTAGGCATATTCAGATAGCTATTGAGTACATCTTCAAATTCAGGGACAAGCTGAATCTCATCAATCATGATGTAATGCACCTTATAGTCCGTTAGTTTTGAATCTATGTAAGCCAAAAGCTCGTCCGGATCGCGTAGCCT
>CAZIPQ010000100.1:0-8693 GCA_964541165.1 uncultured Muribaculum sp. | reverse complement strand
GGTGACATGTTCCCCAAGAGCACCATCGCCACCATCATCGGTATCGGCGGTATGGCAGGTGGTATCGGTTCATTCCTTATCAACCTTTGCTCAGGTGTCCTCTTTGACTACGCAGCCCAAACCAACATGTCGTTCATGAGCTATCAGGGCAAGCCCGCAGGCTACTTCATCGTATTCTGCATCTGCGGTGTGGCTTACCTCGTAGGCTGGCTCATAATGAAGATACTTGTACCGCGTTACAAGGTTATCGAAGTTAAATAAACAAATATTCAAGTAAATATATTTTACCAACATTACAATCATGATCAAACCTCTTAACAGCACCACCGTTGAAAAGACCAAGCGTCCGGTGAAAATTCTTCAGTTCGGCGAAGGTAACTTCCTCCGCGCATTCGTTGACTGGCAGCTCGACATCGCCAATGAAAAGGGCGTTATCGACGCTGGTGTGGCCGTAATCGAGCCCCGCTTCGGCGAGAGCTTTGTCATCGACACACTTAACAAGCAGGACAATCTCTACCACGTATATCTCGAAGGTATCGAGGACGGAAAGCCCAAAAAGGAAACCCGCCTTGTAAAGGTTATCCAGGAGTCTTTCTCTCCCGGCAAGGATCCCAAGCACTATGAGGAGATCATCCTCTCACCCGAACTTGAGTTCATCATTTCAAATACTACCGAGGCCGGTATCCGCTATGAGGAGGATGACGTGCTGAGTGACGCTCCCAAGAGCTATCCCGGCAAGATGACCAACCTGCTCTACAAGCGCTTCAAGCACTTCAACGGCGACAAGTCAAAAGGTCTTAACATCATCTGTTGCGAGCTGATCGAGGACAACGCCACTACTCTCCACGAGTATGTACTCCGTCATGCAAAGAACGCCAACCTCGGCGAAGACTTCATCAACTGGGTTGAGGAAGCCTGCACATTCAGCGACTCACTCGTTGACCGTATCGTTCCGGGCTTCCCCCGCGACACCATCAACGAAATCAAGGAAGAACTCGGCTTCGATGACAACCTCGTGGTAAAGGGTGAGCTCTATCACCTCTGGGCTATCGGCGGCAAGGGTTATGAGAAGGTACGCGCACTGCTGCCTCTTGACAAGGCCGGCCTGCATGTATTGTTCATGCCCAGCATCAAGTCATTCCGCGACAAGAAGGTGCGCATCCTCAACGGTTCACACACCGGTATGGTGCCCGTAGCTCTCCAGATGGGCTGCGAGACCGTTATGGACGCGTTCAACACTCCTGAGATCAACAAGTTCATCAACGACATGGTTGCCAAGGAAGTACTTCCCATGATCCCCGAGGACAAGAAAGAGCTCGAGGACTTTGCAGCCGGCATTCTTGAGCGTTTCTACAATCCTTACATCAAGCACATGCTCAAGTCGATCTCGCTCAACTCACTGTCAAAGTGGGAAGCACGCAACTTCGACACCGTTAAGGACAACTGGGAGAAGGAAGGCAAAATCGCCGACTACGAGTGCTTCACTTTCGCAGCTCTGCTTGCTCTTTACAGCCCCAAGTCAACTTTCGAGCCTGATGACAACAAGGATCACATCGCATATATCCGTGATAACTGGAACTCTGACGACCTCGAAGGCACCGTTAAGAAGATTGTCAGCGACAGCGGCATCTTCGTACGTGACTTCGCAGCCATCGTACCGGGCTTCGTTCCCAAGGTAGCTGAATACCTCAAGGATATCGAGACTCTCGGCATGGCCGACGCCCTCAAGAAATTTCTTGCAGCTCACGAATAACAATTGATCGATGAAGCGTATTCTTAAAATAAATGGCGCCGACAATGTGGCAGTTACACTCGTCGACGGCGTAAAAGCCGGCGAAGTGTGGAGCGAAGGCGACGAAACAGTCACTCTTAAGGAGGACATCGCCCGTGGTCACAAGTTTGCGCTGCGCGACATTGCCGAAGGGGAAGCCGTAATCAAGTACGGCTATCCCATCGGCGTTGCCACCCGCGATATCAAGGCCGGTGAGTGGATCCACTCACACAACCTCAAGACAGGTCTCAGCGATGACCTTGAATACACCTACCGTCCCATCACCCCCAACAATGTGATGTCTGACGAGCAGGTTACCGTCAACGGTTATCTCCGTGCCGACGGCAAGATGGGTATCCGCAACGAGCTCTGGATCGTTCCCTCAGTAGGCTGTGTCAACGGCCAGGCCAACGCCATCATCAAGCGTCTCAAAGAGGAATGTGACTTGAGCCACGTCGATGACATCCACGCATTCACCCACAGCTATGGCTGCTCACAGCTCGGTCAGGACCACGCAAACACCCGTGCCGCCCTCGCCGCTCTGGTGAAGCATCCTAATGCCGGCGGTGTGCTGGTGCTCGGTCTCGGCTGCGAGAACAACCAGATACCTGCTTTCAAGGAAGAACTCGGCACATGGGATGATGACCGTGTGAAATTCCTGATCGCTCAGGAAGTCGAGGACGAAGTTGAAGAGGGTGTACGTATCTGCAAGGAGCTCATCGAGCGCATGAAGGAGGACAAGCGTCAGCCCCTCCCCATCTCGATGCTCCGCGTAGGTTTGAAGTGCGGTGGCTCTGACGGTCTGTCAGGTATTACCGCCAATCCTCTCGTAGGTCTTTTCTCTGACTGGTTGATCGAACATGGCGGCACTACCGTTCTTACCGAGGTGCCTGAAATGTTTGGTGCCGAGACTATCCTCATGAACCGTGCCAAGGATGCCAAGGTATTTGACGAGACAGTACATCTCATCAACGACTTCAAGGGCTACTTCCGCAGCTACGGCCAGCCTATCTACGAAAATCCCTCTCCGGGCAACAAGAAGGGCGGTATCACCACTCTCGAGGAGAAGTCGCTCGGTTGCGTGCAGAAAGGCGGATCAAAGCCTGTTGTGGACGTGCTCATGTATGCCCAGCCTGTGACTGTCAACGGTCTCAACCTGCTTACCGCCCCCGGTAACGACCTGGTTGCATCGACATCACTCGCACTTACCGGCTGCCAGATGGTACTCTTCACTACCGGTCGCGGTACTCCCTTCGGAACTTTCGTACCGACAATGAAGATAGCCACCAACAGCCAGATGGCAAAGATGAAAGCCAACTGGATCGACTTTAACGCAGGTACTCTTGTCGAGGATGAGCCGGCAGCCAAAGCTCTTGCCCGTCTCGTTGACAAAGTAATCGCAACAGCCAATGGCGAAAAGCTCCATCACGAGCTTACCGGAGCCAAGGAGATAGCGATCTTCAAGACAGGTGTAACTCTTTAATAAGTTTACTACATGACATTATAATGACGCGGCATGACTGACAATACCGACGATGATCGTCATGCCGCGTCATTGTAATATATACCTCTCCCTCGATCATACCATCTCAATCAACTCCGCAGCTTACCTAACCTCCCAAATCTTATAACCCCAAAACAGTATAGTAATGAAACCCATCACACTTATCGCTCTCCCCATGGCACTGGCATCATTTGCATGCACCCAGCAGGCCCAGCTCAAGGTTGACAATCCTCTCGCAGTTGACCGTACAGGAGAAATGGTGGAGATACCCCTTGAAAGTGTTCGCGCGAAGGTAAGCGGCGAGTTTGCAATGTTTGACGCCGCAGGCACCGAAATTCCTTATCAGATCACATCCGACAGCCTGCTGATATTCCAGGCTACAGTACCTGCCAGCGGCTCGTCAACCTACACCGTAAAAGCCGGCACACCGTCACCCGTAATCCCCCGTGTACATGGCCGTATGTTCCCCGAGCATAAGGACAACATGGGCTGGGAGAATGACCTCGCCGCATATACAGCCTACGGCCCCGCACTCCAGAACAGCGGAGAACGCGGCTACGGCTATGACCTCTGGACCAAATGTGTGGACACTCTCGTCCTCGAGAGCCGTTACGCATACAGCATACATCCCGACAAGAAACAGCGCCGTTCAATGCACAAGGACTTCGGCAACGGCATGGACCCGTATATCGTAGCGAGCTCGCTCGGTGGCGGTACTGCCGCACTCCTTGACTCGATCGGCGACATCATATTCCCCTGGTGCTGGCTCGATCAGGAAGTGACCGATGACGGCCCGCTGCGCTTCAAGGTATATCTTACCTACCGTCCCGCCACAATCGAAGGCGTAGAGAACGTAGTGGAGAAGCGCGTCATCACTCTCGACGCCGGCAGCAACCTCAACCGTACGGAAGTAACATACGAAGGTCTTGACAAGCCGCGTAAGGTAGCCACCGGTATCGTAGTACACCAGCAGAACCCCGAAGGCTATTATATCGACCTTGACAACCGCTTCATGGCCTATGCCGACTCAACCGATAATCCCGCCAACGGAAACGGTGTCATCTATGCCGGTGCCGTAATGCCCTATCCTGTCGACTCGATCGGCTTCAAGCCTATCAAGGAGCCCACCCGCGACGCCACAGGCCACATCCTTGCCGTAAGCGACTACATTCCCGGTCAGCCCTATATCTACTACTGGGGCTCAGCCTGGTCAAAGAACCCTACCGGCCCTGCCAATCCCGAAGAGTGGAACACAACCCTCAAGGGCTATGCCGACCGCATAGCACAGCCGCTCAAAGTAACGGTAGTGGAATAATTTTCTGACTAAATACCAATTAACACCATAACTTAAAACCTGTAAACCGTGGAAAAGAAACAATTCATAGCCATTGACCTCGGTGCTACCAGCGGACGTACAATCCTCGGCACCATCGACAACGGCAAGTTTACCGAAGAGGTGCTCAACCGCTTCCCCAACGGCATGATCGAGGTAAACGGTCATCTGCACTGGGATATATTCTCACTTTACACTCACATTCTTGAAGGTCTGCACGAAGCCGGCAAGCGTGGTGTGAAGCCCGAATCAATAGGTATCGACACCTGGGGTGTAGACTTTGGCTGCATCGACATCGACGGCAATATCATGGGTATTCCCTATGCCTACCGCGATATATCGACCATCGGAGCTGCCGAGCGTTATTTCAACTCAGTAATGCCCGCACGTGAGCTCTATGCCCACACCGGTATCCAGCACATGGACTTCAACACCGTGTTTCAGTTCAATGAGCAGCGCCACGGTTTCACAATGCAGCACGCTGTAAAGGTTGCGTTCATTCCCGACCTTCTCAACTACCTGCTTACCGGCAAACTCGTCACAGAATATACCATCGCCTCTACCGGTGCGATCCTCAATCCGGCCACCCGCCAGTTTGACAACACCGTACTTGAGTCAGTAGGCCTGTCAGCCGACAAATTCGGCGAACTTGTAGAACCCGGCAGCGTCATCGGCACCCTCAAGCCTGAGATCGCAGCAAAAGTAGGCCTGCCCGCCGTTCCGGTTATCGCCGTCGGCGAGCATGACACCGCATCAGCCGTGGCCGCCGTTCCCGCGATAGATTCCAACTTCGCTTACCTGAGCTCCGGCACATGGTCGCTCATGGGTATCGAGTCGGCAATGCCTGTGGTAAATGACATCACAGCCGAACATAACATCACCAATGAAGGCGGTATCGAGGGCACCATCCGCGTGCTTAAGAATATCACCGGCATGTGGGTTGTAGAGCAGTGTCTGCAGGCCTGGAAGAAGGAAGGCACTTCTTACTCTTATCCGGAGATGGTGGCACTTGCCGAGGCCGCTCCCGAATTTGTATGCTTCATCGATCCTGATGACGCTGCGTTTGTTGCTCCGGCCAACATGCCTGAGGCTATCCGTGAATATTGTCACCGCACCGGCCAGAAAGAACCGGCCAACCATGGTGAGATGATACGCATGATATTCGAGAGCCTCGCACTGAAGTACAAAAAGACACTCGATGTGTTTGGTTCTATTTCAGCAGCTCCCATCGAGCGCCTGCATGTCATCGGCGGCGGTTCGCGCAACAAGCTTCTGAACCAGTTTACCGCTAATGCTCTCGGTCTGCCCGTAATCGCCGGTCCCGCCGAAGCCACCGCCCTCGGCAATATCATGATGCAGGCCAAGGCAACCGGTCTTGTCGACAATCTCGGAGCAATGCGCTACATCATCCGCAACAGCATCGATATCGAGACATTCAAACCCGCCGACAATGAGAAGTGGGAAAAAGCCTACGAGAAATTCTTAACCGTAATAAAATAACAACACAACCAAATTAATTATCATGAAAGAGGAATTAGTAAAGAAAGCGTATGAAATCGCCAAGGAGCGTTACGCTGCTGTCGGCATCGACACTGATAAAGTACTTGACCAGATGCAGGACTTCCACCTGAGCATGCACTGCTGGCAGGCTGATGACGTAGCCGGTTTTGAGACTACCGGCGGCGACCTCACCGGTGGCATCCAGGTTAACGGTAACTATCCCGGCAAAGCCCGTAACATCGACGAAGTACGTTCTGACATACTTTACGCAATGTCTCTTATCCCCGGTAAGCACCGTCTCAACCTCCACGAGATCTACGGTGACTTCAACGGTAAGTTCGTTGACCGCGACGAGTGCACGGTTGAGCACTTCCAGAGCTGGATCGACTGGGGCAAGGCAAATGACATCAAGCTTGACTTCAACTCAACTTCATTCTCTCACTCAAAGAGCGGAGACCTCAGCCTTTCAAATCCTGACAAGGCTATCCGCGACTTCTGGATCGAGCACTCTAAGCGTTGCCGCGCCATCGCACAGGCTATGGGTGAGGCCCAGCAGGATCCCTGTATCATGAACACATGGGTACACGACGGCAGCAAGGATATCACCGTTAACCGTCTTATGTACCGTGAGCTTCTCAAGGACTCACTTGACCAGATCTTCGAGCACAAGTATGACTGGATGAAGGACTGCGTTGAGTCAAAGGTATTCGGTATCGGCCTTGAAAGCTACACTGTAGGTTCAAATGACTTCTACACCGCCTACGCTGCTAAGAACGACATGATGATCACTCTTGACACCGGCCACTTCCATCCCACCGAAAGTGTAGCTGACAAGGTATCGGCCATGCTGCTCTTCGTACCCGAGCTTATGCTCCATGTAAGCCGTCCTATCCGTTGGGACTCTGACCATGTAACCATCATGGACGACCCGACCATGGACCTCTTCAGCGAAATCGTACGTGCAGGCGCCCTCAACCGCGTACACTACGGTCTTGACTACTTCGACGGCACCCTCAACCGTATCGGTGCTTATGTAATCGGTAGCCGCGCCGCCCAGAAGTGTATGCTCCGCGCACTTCTCGAGCCCACCGAAACTCTCCGCAAGTATGAGCTCGACGACAAGAAGTTCCAGCGTCTCGCCCTCCTCGAGGAGTGCAAGAACCTCCCCTGGAATGCCGTTTACGATATGTTCTGCCTCAAGAACAACGTGCCCGTGGGTGAGACCTTCATCCCCGAGGTTGAAAAGTACGAACGTGAAGTTACCTCTAAGCGATAATGGAAATCGTATTAGGTCTTATCATTATCGCCGTCGGAAGCCTCTGCCAGTCCAGCAGCTACGTGCCCATCAACAAGGTGCGTGACTGGAGCTGGGAGAGCTTCTGGCTCGTTCAGGGTGTTTTCGCATGGTTGGTATTCCCCTTCCTGGGCGCCCTTCTCGCCGTGCCGGCAGGCCACAGCCTCTGTGAGCTCTTTACCGGTGACAACTCTTTCCGCATCGCCATGACTATCCTGTTTGGCGCTTTGTGGGGAGTAGGCGGCCTTACATTCGGATTGTCGATGCGTTACCTTGGTGTGGCACTCGGCCAGAGTATCTCGCTCGGCACATGCGCAGGTCTCGGCACCATCCTCGGTCCTGTAATGCTCAACATCTTCTTCCCTGAAGGTCACTATCTGGCTCAGCTTACCGCTGCCGTCATCATAGGTGTGGTTGTCACCCTCGTCGGTATCGCAATCATAGGCTATGCTGGCGCGCTGAAATCACGCAGTATGACCGAGGAGCAGAAGAAAGAGGCGATCAAGGACTTCAACTTCCCGAAAGGCATCGCCATCGCCCTTCTCGCAGGTGTGATGAGCGGCTGTTTCAATGTCGGTCTGGAATTTGGCAGCACAATCACTTTTGCCGACTCAGCTGACATTTACAAGACTCTTCCGGCCACATTCCTTGTGACTCTCGGCGGTTTTGTAACCAACGCATGCTACTGCCTCTACCAGAACTCACGCAACCACACATTCGGCGACTACGGCAAGGTATCGCTCTATGCCAACAACGTGTTCTTCTGCTGTCTGGCAGGCGCGCTCTGGTACAGCCAGTTCTTCGGACTGTCACTGGGCAAGGGTTATCTCGCTGACTCACCCACCCTGCTGACTTTCAGCTGGTGTATTCTTATGGCGCTCAACGTCACATTCTCTAACGTATGGGGTATCATCCTCAAGGAATGGAACGGTACCACCGCAGCCACCAAGGGTGTTCTCGTTGTAGGCCTTATAGTACTTATCGTGTCAACATTCTTACCACAAATTCTGTAATCAACTGTAATCCATCATTATGGCATCAATATTAGAAAATCGCCCCATGCTGGCCAAGCAGGTCAACGACGTTGCCGAAGTAGCCGGCTACCTCTGGCAGAAAGGCTGGGCAGAACGCAATGGCGGCAATATCACAGTAAATGTCACCGAGCATGTCGATGACGCTATCCGCATCATGCCCGCTATCGGTCCTGCCACTCCCATCGGTCTTACCCTGCCCAATCTCAAGGGCTGCTATTTCTACTGCAAGGGCACCAACCGCCGCATGCGCGACCTTG
>CAZIPQ010000099.1:0-8767 GCA_964541165.1 uncultured Muribaculum sp. | reverse complement strand
CGTGGTAGCCGAGGCGCATCTCTGCCTCTACCTTGTCGCCGTCGGTGACAGCCACGTTGTTCATCTGGTCGCCGAAGCGGAGTATGCGCATGTCCTGTGCGTCGGCCCACGCGGCTGCAACGCGCTGCCACACTGCTATGCGCTCCTGGGTGTTGCGCTCCTTCCAGTAGCCGACTACAACCTTGCGGCGCACTCTCATGCGGGCGCAGATGTGGCCGAACTCGCGGTCGCCGTGGGCGCTCTGGTTGAGGTTCATGAAGTCCATGTCCATAGTGTCCCAGGGTATCTCGGCATTGTACTGGGTGTGGAGGTGAAGGAGCGGCTTGCGGAGCAGCTGCAGACCATGTATCCACATCTTGGCGGGTGAGAAAGTGTGCATCCAGGTGATGATACCGACACACTTAGAGTCATTATTGGCTGCCTTCATTATATCCTCGACTTCCTTCGACGAGTTGGCAGTGCCCTTATATACTACCTTGATAGGCAGATTACCCGAGTTGTTGAGGCCATCGACCATCTCCTTTGAATGAGCGTCGACAGCAACCACTGCGTCACCACCGTAAAGAAGCTGTGCGCCGGTGATCCACCATATCTCCAGATTTTCAAATGCTTTGTTCATAGTTAAAGAGGTATTGTAATAGTAAATAAATTGTTTTTCAATGTTTTGACTGGCCATAGTAGGCATTGGGGCCATGCTTGCGGCTGAAATGCTTCTCTATGAGCAGCGGATTCATGGTGAGCTGGGGATTGACCATATATGAGATACTTGCCATCTTGGCAACCTGCTCCATCACCACTGCATTGTGGACAGCCTCGTGAGGATCCTTGCCCCATGCAAAGGGACCATGATTCTTAACAAGAACACCCGGGGTGTGCATCGGGTTCAGTCCCTTGAAGCGGTTTATGATGACATTGCCGGTCTCAAGCTCATACTGGCCGTTGACCTCGTCGGCTGTCATATCCTCAGTGCAGGGGATGTCGTGATGGAAATAGTCAGCATGAGTAGTGCCGATATTGGGCAAGTCGATACCGGCCTGTGACCATGCTGTGGCATAAGTCGAGTGGGTATGCACGATACCGCCGATCTCAGGCCATGCACGATACAGAGCCAGGTGTGTGGGAGTGTCGCTCGACGGACGCAGATTGCCCTCGATGACATTGCCCTCAAGATCCACAACCACCATATCATCGACTTTCATGGCATCATATTCGACGCCGCTGGGCTTTATCACCACCAGGCCTGACTCACGGTCGATGCCCGATACATTGCCCCATGTAAATATGACGAGTCCGTGACGCACCAGGTCAAGATTGGCGCGAAACACTTTTTCTTTGAGTTCTTCCAACATAGTTGTACTAAATTTTAAATTTTGAAGAATAGCCGAGCGCCTCAGGATTGAAACGGTAAAGCGATGCGCCGCGGCGTGAAGTAAGCTTGTCGATCAGTTCAGTACGCTCGATTGACGGATTTTCACTGACACGGCGGCGGAAATTACGCTTGTCGACAGGCTGACCGAGTATCTGCTCGATGAGCACCTGAAGCTGAGTCAATGTGAAAAGTTCCGGAAGCATATTGAACACGACCGGTTCATGAAGCACCTTGCCACGGAGATTGGCAAGCGTGCGCTGGATTATGATCGGGTGGTCAAAACATACCGGCGGCAGTTCTGTGATGTCGGCCCAATGCCCGTTGTGGTTCTCGATCGTAGCTTCAACATCCTCTGACCACTGGATAAGCGCGCAATAAGCAACCGATATAACGCGGACAAACGGGTCGCGGTCAATCGAGCCAAAGGCGCCTACCTGTTCCATATATATATTGTCAAGGCCGGTAAGCTCGCGCAAAACGCGCTGAGCAGCCTCGTCAAGAGTTTCTTGCGCGCCCACAAAGCCACCGAGCAACGACCACTCACCCTTACGGGGTTCGAATGGTCGAGGCGCAAGCAGTACATTGAGTTTTTTGTCACGTACTGTGAATATTACGCAGTCCACACTCACAAGACAGCGATCGTGGCCTGCGTAATAAGCCGGGGTTTCGGGAGTCAGTGTCATTATCCGAATATTACCAGAAATACCAGTAGAAGGCAACTGTGATACCGAGGATGATCACGGTATTGATTATATCCCAGGCATTCCAGCTCGCACGGGTAGCGGCACGCTGTTCAGGTGTCGAGGTACCGAATACGAGGCCACGGATCTTCTCGGGTTCGGGAGCCTTGGTAAAGAGGCTGACAACGATAACGACAAGGATACAGAACACAAGCATCCAGCCGCAGAAGAAGAGCCAGTTGCAGTCATAGAACACAGTCTTGAAGATATTGTGGTGAGCCAGGTCCTCAGGAACAGCGGCATACCATATCTTGGCGCTGAGGCGGGTAAGACCGATAAGCAGACCGGCGATAAGGCCCCACATACCACCCTTGGCGGTAGCGCGCTTCCAGCAGATACCCATAAGGAAGGCTGCGGCGATACCTGGAGCAAGCACTGACTGAACGTCCTGAAGATACAGATAAAGCACGTCACCTACCGAACGCATCACAGGGATCCAGAGGATACCGAGGATTACGATTACCACGGTAGCGGCCTGACCGATACGCACCAGTTTCTTCTGGGGAGTCGACGGGCTGAAGCGCTGGTAGAAGTCGATTGTGAACAGTGCAGCCGAAGAGTTGAACAATGATGCAAGCGATGACATGAGGGCTGCGAGAATACCACACACGATGAGACCCTTCACACCGGCAGGAAGCAGCTTGGCAACCAGAGTCGGGAAAGCGGCGTCAGAATTAGGCATACCGCTGGGGAGCATCGGGAGGAACGAACCCATCTTCTGATGAAGAGCAAACGCGATCATACCGGGAATAAGGAATAGGAATACCGGGAGCAGCTTTAGGTAAGCGCCAAAGATAGTACCGCGGCGGGCCTCTTTTTCATTCTTACCTGACAGCACGCGCTGCACGATAAACTGGTCGGTACACCAGTACCAGAAACCGATCACGGCCGAACCGATCAATGCGCCGAGCCAGGGATAGTTGGCATCATTGTTGTCACGCATCAGGTTGACCATCGAGTCGCCGTACTCATTGACCTCGACAGCCGAGCATATACGCATCATCTCGTCCCAGCCGCCGAGTTCGCGGAGACCGAGCACAAGGATAATGAGTGAACCGAGCAGCAATATGGGAGTCTGCAGCACCGAAGTATAAAGTACCGATTTCATACCGCCGAAGATAGTATAGAGCGCGGTAAGAAGCACGAGACCGATAGCGGCGATCCAGAAGAAGTCGATACCCCACAGAGTCTCGATACCGAACACCTGCTGGAATACAAGACCACCGGCATATACGGTAACGGCAACCTTGGTAAGCACGTAGCTTATAAGCGAGATCACCGACAGAATAGTACGTGAAGCGGGATTATAGCGGCGCTCCAGGAATTCAGGCATTGTGATTACCATTGAACGCGAATAGAACGGCACGAATACCCAGCCGAGAAGAAGGATCATCCAGCCCTGGATTTCCCAATGGGCCATTGCCATACCGCTTGAAGCACCCGAACCGGCAAGACCGATAAGGTGTTCAGAACCGATGTTTGATGCAAATATTGACGCACCGATAGCAATCCAGGTAGCGTCCTTGCCTCCCAAGAAGTAGTCAGCCGCATTGTTTTGCTTCTGGCGCATGACCCACACGATAATACCTATGAGGGCCACGAAAAACAGCCCGATGACGAGCCAGTCCAAAAGAGCCATAAAAAACTAATTTAAGGTTATTTATTAGGTGAAAAATCAATTATTTATCCACGCCGAAAGCATAGATACAGCGGCTGTTGTAAGTATCACCGGGACGTAATACTACCGAAGGCCATTCTGCCTTGTTGGGGCTGTCGGGATAATGCTGTGTCTCAAGACACATGGCAGCACGCTTACCGTAGGTGATGCCCTGCTTGCCTGTTACGGTGCCGTCGAGGAAGTTGCCGGTATAGAACTGAATACCGGGCTCGTCGGTATAGACTGTAAGCACGATACCGCTTGCGGGTGAAGCTACCGATGCGGCGGGTTCATCAAGGTTACCGTTGGTATTGAGCACCCAGTTGTGATCGTAACCGTTACCGTTTTTAAGCTGGATAAAGTCAAAATTATCAACGTCCTGACCCATAGGCTTGGGAGTTGTAAAGTCCATCGGAGTGCCGGCAACGGCAGCAATCTCACCGGTAGTCATGAATGTGCTGTCGACCGGAGTATAGCTGTCGGCATTGATATAAACCACATGGTCAGTGACAGGCATGTTGGGGTCACCGCTCAGATTGAAATAGCTGTGATTGGTCATGTTTATCACAGTGGGCTTGTCGGTAACGGCGCTGTAAGCAATATCAAGTTTGTTATCGGGAGTAAGACGATAAGTGACATTGGCAGTAACCGTACCGGGGAAATTGTTATCACCGTCGGGTGAAGTAATCGACAGAGTCAGCAATGAGTCATTAGCCTCAACGACATCATACACGGCATACTGCCAGCCGGTGGGACCACCGTGAAGAGTATGACCGAAATTATTTACCGGAAGCTGAACCGTATCGCCGTCAATCACCAGACGGCCGTGATCTATACGGTTGGCATAGCGACCTATCGCTGCACCGAAATCAGTAGCGTTGTTTTCAGGGAAATAAGCCTGGATGCTGTCAAAACCGAGCACTACGTCGCGTTCGTTACCGTCACGGTCAGGAACAAGTATCGACACTACGCGTCCGCCGTAGTTGGTGATATACACTTTCATGCCGGCCTCGTTGGTCAGTTCATATAATCCGGTGGTCTTGCCATCGACTTCTGCAACAAAACGTGAGGCCTCGGGAGCGAGAGTATCAGCTTTCGAAGCATTCTTGCCGGCACCGCCACAGGCTGTGACAGCAAGTGCAGCAACTCCTACAAGAGCGTGATTGATAGTCAGTTTCATGGAGAAAAACAATTAGGTTATTTCGGTTGATATTTTATTAACGTGTAAAGGTAACACATTTTAAATATTCTGCCTAATATATGTGGATGTTTTTTAGCATCCTACTGTTGTGAAAGGACAACCGAGGCACCACGAAGCCCCGAAGCGGATGCTTTAAGTTTCACTTCCGACGGAGAGGTTCCGGCACGGAGTATGACCAGGGCACTCCCTTCATGAAGGCGGCGAGACGAACCGGTATTCAACTCGTCGGAAGTCATGTCGCCATTGCTCACGGCAACTATCGTGGCATCGCCGTCGACAGTAAAGTCGATCATATCAGTCGCCTGCGGACAACGGCGCCCCGAAGCATCGACAGCATGCACTCTCACATGCTGCAAATCAATGCCATCCGCCTTCCAGCCATTGTTATCGGGAGTCAGGACAAGCTTCACCGGCTTACCGGCAGTAGCAATCGAGTGCCGGGCCACTTCACGGCCCTCGGTATAGGCCACGGCCTCCACCTTACCCTTTCGATAGGGAATACTGTCCCATACGATACGTGACCGCATTGACGGATTTTCCCTTACATTGCGCTTGCGCCCCACCTCACGGCCGTTCACGCGCAGGCTCACTTCGTCGGCATTGGTGTAAGTATAGATTTTTACAGTATCCCCGTCGGCGAGATTCCAATGGTCACGTACAATTTCCGATCCCATCGTAACGCCATTCCACTCTATCGCTTTTTTAGGTCGCACCACTCCGATATGCACCATCGGCTCATCGGTAAACATGGCTTTCAGGAAATATGCGTTGGCCTTTGGCTCAAGAGATATATCAAACACACCGTCGGTCCACCCCTTTTCAGGCCAGCCGCGCGACTCTCCGAGATAGTCGATCATACCCCAGTAAGCCAGTCCGACCACCTTGTCATTGTCGGGTTCATAGAAATTCGGTCCCATGCCGCTCATATTAGCCTCACTCTGATAGAATATCATCCATGGATAACGCTTTCCGTCATCGGGAAAATACATATAGCGGTAATTGTAGGAGGCGATATCCGTTACCTCGACAAGAGGTGCCGGTATCGAATCACCTTCCAATGACCTATAGCGCGGATGCATGGCCACCGTAACAGGACGTGTCGTGTCGTAATGGTCAAGCAATGTCTTTTGCAGCTTGTAGGCCGTAACACCCCAGTCGTTGAATGGCAGGCTGTTATATCCCTGCAGCTCATTACCGAGACTCCACATTATAACCGACGGATGATTGCGGTCACGGCGTATCCATTCCGGCACATCATGCTGCCACTGGTCAGTCCATTCCTTCCGGCCGCCGGCAAACTGACGTAACCACTTGTCATACAGCTCATCAACCACAAGAATTCCGTAACGGTCACAAAGGTTAAGAAATTCCTCGCTATAAGGGTTGTGGGCGGTACGTATATGATTGAAGCCAAATTCTTTAAGCAGCTGAATACGTTTTTCCATCGCACGCGGATAAGCCGCCGCGCCGAGAGCACCGAGAGTGTGGTGGTTGGCGATACCTTTAAGCAGCACTTTACGGCCGTTCAGCTTCAGGCCAAAGTCCGGAGAATATTCTATCGTGCGGATGCCGAAAGGTACAGTAAGCTCATCGGCTACTGACCCGTCCTGACGACGCAAAGTGACAGTGGCCGTATATAGCGCCGGATCATCACAGTCCCACAACCGGGGATTATCCACCACGATGTCACGCAACTGATATTCACGGTTACGCCAGCGTCCGTTGACCGCAACGGTATCCGTAGCTGAAGCTACCCGACTGCCGTCAGGAGCGGTTATGACGACATCGACGATGAAGTCCTTGTTAGGCTTGCCGGCATTGATATCACCCGACAATCTCACGACAGCCCTCCCCTCACCGATCTCAGGAGTAGTCACATAAAGCCCGTGGCGATTGAAATACAAGTCAGGAGCCGTAACGATCATATTGACATCGCGGTAAAGACCGCCTCCGGTGTACCAGCGTGAGTTGGCCGCCTCACCGGTGTCGGCAATCACAAGAATTTCATTGTCCTCGCCATAGCGCAGCAGCTTGCTGACATCAGCGTCAAATCCGAGATAACCGTAATCGGTTCCACCAATCGGCTTACCGTTGAGCCATGCATCGCCGGTAAGCATTATACCTTCAAAATCAAGCATTACCCGCTTGCCTTTCAGCGAATCAGGAGCAACGAAATTATACTTGTACCATCCCTTGCCCATCTCCTTGAAGCCTCGGGCGCTTAGACGGCTTTTCACATTGGCGGCGCCGTCACTGCTGCTTGCCCTCTCCCCGGCATCCGGCTCAACCCACGGCTGGTCAACCTGGAAATCGTGGGGCAAATCTACACGATGCCACACACTGTCGCCCCGGTGAAATTCCCAGCCGAGATTCAGGTTTACTTTCTGGCGGGCTCCCGCGTCAAGCGACATGAAGCCTGATATTATGGCGATAGATATAAGGAAAATGCGTAACATTTGCTTGAAAATTAATTGTTAAGGTCGTTGAAACGCCACAAAAGTACTCATTTTCCACACCGGCGTAAGCTTCATTAACACACATTAACTTTTATGCAATTATTAGCCGCAATATGTCGCTTTAACAGCAAAATAATCGGCCTTTCGCTTGCATATCTTTACATATTGAGTTAAATTTGCCAAATAATATACCTAACAAGTTTATCAACCAATTGAGACAACTTCAGGGTTGCTCAAGAATAAAAACATAACCCCATGAAACAATTCAATGACGAAAACTTCTTGCTGCAGACACCCACAGCAGAACGCCTTTACCACGAGTATGCAGAACCGATGCCTATCATCGACTACCACTGCCACCTGATACCCGAGTACGTGGCCTCAAACCACAAGTTTGACAATCTTTCCAAGATATGGCTTGAAGGCGACCACTACAAGTGGCGTGCAATGCGTACCAACGGCGTAGACGAGCGTTTCTGCACCGGTAAGGACACCACCGACTGGGAAAAGTTTGAGAAGTGGGCCGAGACAGTTCCCTACACAATGCGCAACCCCCTCTACCACTGGACTCACCTCGAGCTCAAGACAGCTTTCGGCGTTGACAAGCTCCTCAACCCCTCGACAGCACGCGAAATCTACGACCACTGTACCGAGATGCTCCAGAAGCCCGAATACCATGCACGCGGCCTCATGCAGCACTACAACGTGGAGACTGTTTGTACAACCGACGATCCCGTTGATTCACTCGAGCACCACATCAAGGTAAAGAATGACGGTTTTGCAGTAAAGATGCTCCCAACCTGGCGTCCCGACAAGGCCATGGCAGTAGAGAACCCGGCCGAATACCGCGCTTATCTTGACAAGCTTGCCGAAGTGTCAGGCGTAGAGATCAAGCACTTTGCCGACGTGATCGCCGCTCTCCAGAAGCGTCATGACTTCTTTGCAGAAGTAGGTTGCCGTCTGTCAGACCACGGTATCGAGGAATTCTATGCCGAGGACTACACTCCCGCTGAGATCGAGGCAATTTTTGACAAGGTATATTCAGGTCAGCAGCTGACTGCAGAAGAAATAGCCAAATTCAAGACCGCTATGATGGTAGAATTTGCCATCATGGACCACGATGCAGGATGGACCCAGCAGTTCCACTACGGTGCAATCCGTAACAACAACTCACGCATGATGGCCCAGCTCGGTCCCGACACCGGCTTCGACTCGATCGGCGACTTTACCGTAGCCAAGAAGATGTCAAAGTTCCTCGATATGCTTGCATCAAAGGACAAGCTCGGCAAGACCATCATCTACAACCTCAATCCGCGCGACAACGAACTCGTAGCCACAATGCTC
>CAZIPQ010000098.1:4491-8778 GCA_964541165.1 uncultured Muribaculum sp. | reverse complement strand
TCACCCATCAATCTGCTACCCAAGAAGAACGTTGAGCCAGTGCTCGACTACATGCTCGAGACCGATTTCTATCCCTACAAGATGGGTGTGGATGGACGACAGATATATTTATGTTACCGAATTCATCTGGCCGACCTCACAGCCGAGTCTTCCGAACGCATCCTCGACAACATCGTGGGCCTTGCAGCTAAAGCCGACGAGCTCGACAATAAACTTGTCGAAGACTTCGGCTGCGAGTTCTCCGTCTACTCCAAGGTATAAATATCATTACACGGCAGGCTCTGCCGCAATGTATTATCGCTGAGAGCCGATAACTCGTAGTAAACTGTGTCAGGACTCAATGAGACACGTCGTCTTCTTTGAGCTTTGACACAGTTTCTTCTTCTGTAATACAGAATCACAGGGTTATATTTCTTAGGCGCTCCGACAAAAGTATCATATCTTAAAACCAACTCGCGCGTACTGCGTATTTAACGAAAATTGTTTCGTTTGATGCAGTTACCCTAAATAATTGCATTTTTTTTATACTTGATTAGGTACATTAAATAAATTTTACCTATATTTGACCGCAAATTGAATTGGAATGGTTATCTATAGCCATCCCGAAGGTTATAAACACTACTTTAAACTATGGAATTGCGTGAACAATCCTACTCGGACGAACTGGCCGGACAGGATGGAGCCTTAAATCCGGAAGCTGAAAAAGCTACCGAAGATTGTGTATTGACAACTGATGCAGCTGTTGAAGATGATGCCATTCAGTCAACCGACACCCCTCGCCAGCATCTTTCTAAAGATGAGCTTCTGGCAGCTATTAAAGAAATAAGCGAAAAAGAGGGTGCTGAAATTTCCCGTGACGAGGTGACTCGCCTTAAGCAGGCATTTTACGTCATACGCAAGAATGAACTGGAAGTTGAAAAGCAGGCCTTTCTGGAACGCGGAAACGAAGAAGCCGCATTCGCAGCCATGCCTGATCCGGTCGAGGAGCAATTTCAGGAAGTATTGAAAGTAATACGCGATAAAAAAGCCCTCTATATCGCCGCTCTTGAAAACGAGCGCAAGGAAAATCTTGCCAAGAAGCTCAACGTGATCGAGGAGCTCGGTCGCCTGTCGGAAGATACCGACAATATCAACCGTACATTCCCGCGCTTCCGCGAACTCATACAGGAATTCAAGTCAATAGGTGACGTACCCCCTACCGACACTACCGATGTATACCGTAACTACAATGCCGCGGTAGAACATTTCTATGACCAGCTGAAGATCAATAAGGACCTGCGTGACTACGACTTCAAGAAAAATCTCGAGCAGAAACAGCTTCTGATCGATGAGGCTGAGAAGCTCGGTGCCGAGAGCGACGTCATCATAGCATTCCGCCGTCTTCAGGAACTGCATGACAAATGGCGCGATGCTGGCCCCGTGGCAAAGGATATCCGCGAGGAAATATGGACACGTTTCAAAGATGCCTCGGCCATCGTGAACAAGCGTTACCAGGATTTCTTTGAGGAGCGTAAGGCTAAAGAGCGCGAGAACGAAGATAAAAAGACCCAGATATGCGATCGCGTGGAGGCTCTTGACTTCTCTTCGCTGAAGAGCTATGCAGCATGGGAGGATATGACCCGCACTATACTCGAAGCTCAGGAAGAGTGGAAAAAACTCGGTTTTGCTTCACGTAAAGTCAACAACGCCTTATTCGCCCGTTTCCGTGCTACATGCGACAAATTCT
This sequence comes from uncultured Muribaculum sp., assembly GCA_964541165.1. Lineage (GTDB taxonomy): Bacteria > Bacteroidota > Bacteroidia > Bacteroidales > Muribaculaceae > Muribaculum. The sequence goes on along the minus strand of CAZIPQ010000098.1, from coordinate 7,052 downwards.
TCGCTGCCAAGGCTGACTTCTTCAAGTCAATCAGGGAAAGCCAGTCAGCCAATCTTGAAAAGAAGATCGCGCTATGTGAGCGTGCTGAGGCATTGAAAGATAGCACAGACTGGAAAAAGACCGCCGATGTGCTCGTGGAACTCCAGAAAGAATGGAAGAAGATCGGTGCTGTTGACAAAAAGCACAGCGATGCCGTGTGGAAACGCTTCCAGGAGGCATGCGATACCTTCTTTGACCGCCGCAAGGCTGCCACAACCGATACCCGTAAGACTGAACATGCCAACTTAAAGGCTAAAAATGAGATCGTGGCCAAAATAAAGGCCATCGCACCCGACACCTCACGTGAAGATGCAATGACTCAGGTCAAGGCTCTCATGGCCGAATGGCAGCAGATAGGACATGTCCCCTACCGCGATAAGGAAAAAGCCTATAATAACTATCGTGAAGCGGTCAATGAGGCTTACGAACGCTTTGACTTGAGGGAGACACGTGCCCACAAGGCTCAGTTCACTTCAAATATCGAGGAGATGGCCGGCGACAGCAACCGCCTCGGCCGTGAGCGTGAGCGCCTGATGCGTGCCTACGAACAGAAACGCAGCGAACTCAAGACTTATGAGAATAATATGGGCTTCCTTAGCGTGACCTCCAAGAGCGGCAACTCATTGCTCCGTGACATGGAACGCAAGATGCAGCGTATCAAGGACGATATCGCCACACTTCAGGAGAAAATCAAGCTCATTGACAGTAAACTTTAACATGTTATTGTGAGGCGACGCGGACGCTATGGACGTTATCTTCACGCAGTCGAATCGCTCGTCGGGCTGCTTGTAGTTAACCTGAGTTATCTGATTGCCACAATTATTGATGAGAATGTCATAGGTTTTCGTTGGAAAGTCGCATGGCTTCTTGTAAACGTATGTTATCTGCCGGTCATCTATATGCGTGGCCGGCAGTCACGTTCACGTGCCGTACATGCCGATGTCATCATAGGCAACTCGATAGCCGCTGTCGGATTACACGCACTGTTTTTCTTCGCATCCCTTATCTTTCTGGCATCCTGGATCCACAATAAGTCATTTTATCTGTGGTTCTACGGGATTCTCGTAGTGGCACTGCCGATAGCATGGATAAGCACGCGCATGGCGACAAAATGGTTCCGCCGTCGCGGAGGCAACTATGCGTCAGTAGTGATAGTCGGATCAGGCCCTACGGCAAAGCGTCTGTGTGACGAGATGATGACTGACCCCGGTTACGGCTACCGATTCATGGGTTATTTCGACAATACTCCGCCGAAGGATGAGAACATGCAGTACTGCGGGACTATTGATGAACTCGAGCCATATCTGCTGACCCACAACATCGATGAAGTGTATTACACCCTGTCGGCGGAGGATTCAAACAGCCTGCAACAGGTGATCACCGCTGCTGACAATGCCGTGGCCCAGTTCCTGTATGTTCCGCCTGTTAGTCCATATCTGACCCGTATCGAGGAGTTGCACAACATCGGCATCGTTCCTATCATGTCAATAAGACGTCAGCCGCTGAACAATCTCACCAACCGCATTATAAAGCGCGGTTTCGACATCATATTCTCCTCGGCATTCCTGCTTGTATCGCCGCTGATATTCATTCCGGTTGCCATCGGCATAAAGATGACATCACCGGGGCCGGTGTTTTTTAAACAGAAACGCACGGGCTATCTCGGCCGTGACTTCTATTGCTGGAAATTCCGCACAATGCATGTAAACCGGGATGCCGACGCACGTCAGGCCACGCGCAACGATAACCGCGTGACTAAATTCGGCCATTTCCTGCGCCACACGAGTATTGACGAGCTGCCTCAGTTCATAAATGTGTGGCTCGGTGACATGTCGGTGGTCGGCCCGCGGCCCCACATGCTCAAGCACACCGATGATTACCGCAAGATAATCAAGCGCTATATGGTGCGTCACTTTATCAAGCCGGGTATCACCGGATGGGCGCAGATAAAAGGTTTCCGCGGACAGACCGAGGAAGTGTGGCAGATGGAAAAACGGGTGGAAAATGACGTATGGTACATCGAGCACTGGTCGTTTCTGCTTGATCTGAAGATCGTTTTCCTTACTATTATCAACGTATTCAAAGGAGAGGACAATGCATACTGATGACGCCGATTCCCCTGTCCTCACCAAGGCTCTTGCCCTGCTTCAGAAATTTTATGGCTACCGATCGTTCAATCCCGGACAACGCGAGATTATCGAATCGGTGATCTCCCGGCGCGACACGCTCGTACTCATGCCGACAGGTGGCGGTAAATCGCTATGCTACCAGTTGCCGGCCATAATGAGCGAAGGATGCTGTGTCGTCATCTCTCCGCTGATCTCTCTGATGAACGATCAGGTCATGGGACTCAACGCCATCGGAATACCTGCCGCTGCAATCAACAGCGATAATACCGACAGCGACAACCGTACGGCGATGGAACTCGCCTATCAGGGCAAGCTCAAGCTGCTGTATATGTCGCCGGAAAGGCTGATAAGCGAGATGGAACGAAATGATTTCAGTCGCTGGGTCAGCTTTTT
>CAZIPQ010000098.1:0-4391 GCA_964541165.1 uncultured Muribaculum sp. | reverse complement strand
TGAGCCGCAAGAGTGTCGAAAACATGTGTGCCGACCTGATTGCACTCGGATACAAGGCTGTCCCCTATCATGCCGGACTGCCGGCTGCCGTACGCAAGGATAATCAGCAGAAATTCATCAGCGGAGAAATCAATATCGTGGTCGCCACGGTGGCTTTCGGCATGGGTATCGACAAGAGCAATGTGCGTTGGGTAATCCACAACAACATGCCTCAGAACATGGAGAGTTATTATCAGGAGATCGGACGTGCAGGACGCGACGGTGCTCCGGCCGAAGCTCTGATGTTCCATTCATTTGCCGACTACGCCACCATAAGCAGTTTTATCGAGGAGTCGGGACGACCTGCCATCAACACCGAGAAACTGATCCGGATGAAGGAATATTGTGAAAGTACCGTGTGCCGTCGCCGCGTTCTGCTCAGCTATTTCAATGAGGTACTTGATCATGACTGCGGCAATTGCGATGTATGCAGGAATCCGCCTGAGCGGTTTGACGGCACCACACTTGCCCAGATGGCATTGAGCGCGATCGCAAGGACAAAAGAACAAGTGGGTGTCACACTGCTTATCGACATCCTACGCGGTTCGGCGCGCGCCGAAGTGCTTGAGCATGGCTATGACAAAATCAAGACCTACGGTGTCGGCCGTATGTTGCCGTTTTCCGAATGGAACATATACCTGTCACAGATGCTCCAGCTCGGAGTCTTTGACATAGATTACGCCGATTCAAATCATTTGAAAATAACTCAGTTCGGATGGAAAATCCTTAAAGGCGACACCACCCTGCTGCTTGCACGGCATTACCGTAAGGCCGGGACATCCAAGACAAAGACTACAAAACAACACGCATCCGCGACTCAGTATAATCCTGCCGAACAGCTCTTCAGCGAGCTCAAGGCTCTTCGCCTTGTCATTGCAAAGTCCGAGAACATACCGCCCTATCTCGTATTCACCGACAAGACTCTCATGGAGATGGTAAAACACCGTCCTGTCACGCTCCGCGAATTCAACAATATTGATGGTGTCGGAGAAAAGAAAAGCGTGAAATACTGGAGTCGGTTCACATCATTAATCAAACGTTACAAGTAATGCCCCATCCAATTGACATCATACGCGCAGCATTTAATATAACTCCCGAACAGGCTGAGACACTGCAGTCACTTATGGTTGAAAAAGAGATGCCCCGGCGCACAGTAATTGAAAACCTTAATGAAATCCAGAACAACACATATTATATAATGAGTGGTGCGGCACGCTCCTATTATACGACCAACGGAAAGGAGCATACCGTTTCATTTGCCTTTGATGACGAATATCTGATAACGCGACTGCACACCACCACTATACAGCAGCCTCTGACAATCACATTCATGACTGATTCCAGAGTAGTATATATTCCCCACTCAAGAATGGTAGAGGCATTCGGCGGAATGGCAGAAAATCATACCGTGGAAGCAATGATGTTTTTCAACGCCGGCTTCATGAAATATATGCAGTATCTGGAAGAACGCATATATATCTTACAGAGTATGAACGCGATAGAACGCTATAACTGGGCTATAAACCGATATCCGAGACTGCTGGAATATGCCACAATAACACAGATCGCATCATTTCTCGGACTGACTAAAGAGACGCTTTACCGCATCAGATCAGGGAAATACTAAATATTTAAAAAAGATTAACAGACACACGAAATATGACATATATCATATTTCGTGTGCTTTATTTTAACGAACTTTGCATAGAAATTAGCTAAAATAGCCTTTTTAGGATTATAGAAGAGTAGAAATATAATATGTTTAACAAAAGTTTTATGAAGTTCAGATTAACCAAATCAGCGGGTATGATACTCGCGTCTGTCACAGCAATCGGCATGACCGGTTGTGGTAACTCCAATCAGCAGCAGCAAATGGCTCAAGGAGCAGCCCCCCAGATTGCCACAATGACAGTAGCCTATGGTAATTCACAATTGGAAAGTTCTTATCCTGCAACTATCAAGGGACGTACTGACATCGACATCCGTCCGCAAGTAACCGGTTTTATAACCAAAGTACATGTCGACGAAGGCCAGCAGGTGCATAAGGGTCAGTTACTTTTTACTATTGATCAGGTACAGTATCAGGCAGCTGTTGACGCAGCTCAGGCCGGAGTAAAAGTGGCCCAGACTGCAGTTGACAATGCGACTCTCACTGAAAGCAACAAGCGTAAGCTCCTTGAAAAGAATATTATCAGTCAGTATGAATGGCAGATGGCTGCCAACGCCCTCGCGTCGGCCAAGGCTCAGCTTGCATCGGCAGAGGCCCAGCTTGCATCGGCTAAGAAAAATCTCGCGTATACTGAAGTAGTTGCTCCGAGCAATGGTGTCGTAGGTTCAATTCCCAATCGTGAAGGCTCACTCGCATCACCCTCATCGGTTCAGCCTCTTACCACTGTAAGTGACAATTCACAGGTGTATGCTTACTTCTCGCTTAACGAAAAAGATATTCTCGCACTTACCGAGGACGGAACAAAGAGCCTCAACTCGTCAGTAAACGAGATGCCTGAAGTGACCCTGCGACTCGCTACCGGACAGATCTATCCTGAAAAGGGTAAGGTAGCCACTGTGTCGGGAGTGATTGACAACAACACAGGCGCAGCGACAGTACGTGCACTGTTTGACAACAACAGCGGAATGTTGCGTAGCGGAAGCACCGGTCAGGTACTCATACCTACTTCATACGAAGAGGTGATCCTGATCCCCCAGAGTGCAACCAGCGAAATCCAGAATATCCGTTTTGCCTATGTAGTCAACGACAGCAACAAGATCGTTGCAACTCCTATTCAGGTAGCAAACCTTAACGACGGCAAAAACTTTGTTGTCACCTCAGGCCTGCAGCCCGGCCAGCGCATAGCTGTCGAAGGTATCGGTACTACCGTACGTGACGGCATCACCATTCAGCCGGTCGACGCTTCAGCCGCAGCTCAGGAACCGCAGCAATAATTTCTATCAGTTATAAACCGATCAGAAAATAACATTCACAAATAAGCTGAAATGAAATTAGACAATTTTATTAACCGTCCGGTGCTATCGACGGTTATATCAATATTCATCGTATTGCTGGGTTTGATCGGCCTTACCTCGCTGCCTGTCACCCAGTACCCTGACCTTGCACCTCCTACCATCCGTGTATCCACCACATATACCGGTGCAAATGCTCAGGCTGTGCTTAACTCAGTAATCGCCCCACTTGAGGAGTCGATCAACGGTGCCGAGGGTATGACCTACATGGAGTCAACCGCTACTAATACCGGCTCAGCCGATATCACAGTGTACTTCAAGCAGGGTTTCAATGCCGACATGGCCGCTGTCGACGTACAGAACCGTGTGGCTAAGGCTACCAACCTTCTTCCTTCAGAGGTAACTCAGGTAGGTGTGCTTACCCAGAAACGTCAGACCTCGATGCTCATGGGTGTGGCCCTCTACTGCGACAATGGTCAGTATGATCAGAAGTTCATCGACAACTACATGAAGATCAACGTCATTCCCCAGTTGCAGCGTGTCAACGGTGTGGGCGACGTAATGTCATTCGGTGCTGACTATTCAATGCGTATATGGCTTAAGCCCGACGTAATGGCCCAGTATAAGCTGATGCCGAGCGACGTGGCTGCAGCACTGCGCGAACAGAATGTCGAGGCTGCTCCGGGTTCATTCGGTGAACAGGGCGACCAGTCATTCCAGTATACTATCAAATATCGTGGACGTCTCACCACTCCGGAGGAATTCGGTGACATCGTCATAAGCGCCACTCCGGAGGGTCAGGTACTTTACCTTAAAGATGTAGCCGATGTGGAACTCGGTAAAGTGACCTATGGTTTCGGAAACGGTCTTAACGGTTATCCCGCGACTTCAGCGATGATATTCCAGACCGCAGGTTCAAATGCAACCCAGATCATCAAGGACTGCGAAAAGGAGGTTGACCTTCTCAGCAAAGATCTGCCCGCAGGTCTGCACTTCGCAATCCCGATGAACAACAACGACTTCCTCGAGGCCTCTATCCACGAGGTTGTAAAGACTCTTATCGAGGCATTCATCCTCGTGTTCTTCGTGACCTACGTATTCCTTCAGGACTTCCGTTCAACCATTATCCCCGCTATCGCAATTCCTGTGGCCCTTGTCGGTACATTCTTCTTCATGTACCTGATCGGCTTCTCGATCAACCTTATCACCCTGTCGGCTCTCGTACTTGCTATCGCAATTGTGGTCGATGATGCCATTGTGGTGGTCGAAGCCGTGCACGCCAAACTGGACGTCGGCTACAAGAGCGCCCGCAAGGCATCAATCGACGCTATGAACGAGATCGGCGGCGCCATCATCTCGATCACCCTCGTCATGATGCTCGTGTTCATCCC
>CAZIPQ010000097.1:0-8778 GCA_964541165.1 uncultured Muribaculum sp. | reverse complement strand
ATAGGATTTACCGAAGGAGAGCAGGAAATAGCATATTCCGACACACATGATCGACTCCCACACCGCATAATACAATGCCGGTCCATTCCATCCTCCATTCAGATCCTTCTGAAAACCGGGCGTCGTAATGCCGAAATAAATCAACGAGGGGATCATGATGAATACAATCAGGGCAAGCCACCGGTAGCCACTGTGCATGTCGAGCCGGTCGAGGAGTTTTTTGCGATAAGCCACGATGCCGAGAAAATACATTGCGGTGTACAGCGTGAAATAGCCGAGCTGCAGCCCAAACACCGAGCTTCCTATCGGCATCCACAGGCGTATTACAAAAGCCACAATTCCGGTGAAGAGTATAAACACTACCGCCATCACCCACAGCCTCTTTGTAAGCCTGATGACCAGTTGCCGCTTGCTCAGATAGCGATATGCGGCATAAACCGACTCAAAAATCAGCAGTGTAAACACGAACCACATCGGGCCGAGACCGGGCTTGCCCCATGTGCCGCGTATCCACAACACAAGGAGCGGATGCAACACGAAATAGAACAGTGCAAGCGGAACGCCCAGACGTAATATCCTGTCTTTCACAAACGCCTTAAGCCCTTTTCTATCAAACGATGCCGGTAAAAGATAAGCCGATATAAAGAAAAACAGGCTCATGAAGTAAGACTGGTCGATGCCCATGCTGACCGAAAGCAGCGCCTGCGCCACACGGTCCACACGTTCCGAAATATAGTACCACCCACCGGATGCACCGAAAGAGATGGCGGAATGGTGGTAAAACACCAGCATCGCCAGATACACCCTGATAAAATCAAAATAATAAATTCGCTTCGCATCCATAAATAACTCTCATAAATAAATATCATAAACAAATAATGCATCAGCTCATGTGGGCCAGGCCCAGGGCCATGACCGACAATCGGCATCCCGGCGCCGCCTCCCTTACCGCGTTCAGGCATGCCAGCATGGTAGAGCCCGTGGTGATCACGTCATCCACTATCAGCACGTGCGTGCCCTCAAGGCTCCCGGCGTCGGTCACCCGGTAGTCAAGCCGGGCATTTATCCACCGGTCATATATTGACGCGGTGCGTGTCTGCGATCCGTGCCATCTCGCCGCCTTGATATGCTTTCCCACGGTTATTCCAGTCTCTCCGCTCACACCACGCGCTATCTCAGCGCTCTGGTTATATCCGCGGCGAAAACGCTTGTAGGGATGCAGCGGTACCGGCAACAGCATATCCACACCGTCAAAAAATCCGTCACGCCTAAGCTCCCTTGCCATCCTTGCTCCCATGCGCCTCATCAGCGACGGCCGGCCACCATATTTTCCGCTGTGGATGATACCGGCATATCCACTCTCCCTGTAATAGTGGAAATAGGCGGCGGCACGTTCCACAGGCACCTTGCCGGCCAACCTGCGGTGGAGCTCGTTGAACTCATCCCGATGAATATGCGTACGAGGCAATCCGTACAGGCAGTGCAGACACATGATCTCCTCGCCCGGTGCAAGTGACCGCCCGCACACCTCGCAGATCTTCGGAAATATCATATCCGTGAGTCCGCTAATAATCCCCGCAATCGAACTCCTCATCATCAGTATCGTCACTATCGATTGCGCGCAAGGCTTCCCTTACGCTGTCATAGTCATATCCCCGCCCGAGCGCGCGCCTGACGAGCTTCATCCTGTCCTCACGGCTCAGCGGGCGCTTCATCGAGGCCGCCCAGCGGGTCACCATCCCGGCAAGCGCACCGACATATTCGTCAGGGTCAATCTGTTCAAGCGCCTCATCGATCAGGTCACGGCTTATGCGCTTGGCGCTCAGTGCAAGTGCTATCTTACGGCGTCCCCAGCCGTTGTATTGCTGACGCGAACGGGCAAATGCCATGGCATAACGCCGGTCATCGATATACCGGCGGCTCACCAGCGACTCGATAATGCGTCCGATGACATCGGGCGCGACACCGCGACGGCGTAGTCTTTCGCGTATCTCGTAGCTGCAATACTCCGCCCTGGCACATGCATCCTCCGCGAGCAAGAGGGCCTCCTTATCAGTGAGCGGACGGCGGTTAATCATACTCACGCGGTGAAAGTGCCTTCAACATCCTCATGCGTCCGGTTATGTCGGGCAGCACATTTATGTCACGGAATCCGAGTGACTCCATCATCACCCGCAACTCATGCTCTTTAAGGGGATTTATCTCGAAATATATAGCTCCTCCGGCCTTAAGTGCTCCTGCCGCATAGGTGGCTATGGCCCGATAAAACCGGAGAGGGTCACTGTCAGGCACAAACAGCGCCAGCTTAGGCTCATAGTCGAGCACATTGGCCTCCATAGCCGCCGCCTCCGACTCCATCACATAGGGCGGATTGCTCACTATAATGTCATAATCACCCCCGCATATCCGGTCAAGCTCCTTCAGCGCATCACCCTTCACCACCTTCATTCTGACCTTGAGCGCATCGGCATTGCGACGCGCCACTTCAAGCGCACCGTCCGATATGTCGACAGCCTCGATCACAGGCCACTTCAGCGCGCGGCCCAGCGCCACGGCTATACACCCCGATCCCGTGCACACATCAAGCACACGCAGATCGGCACGCCCGCCGGCATCCTTCACAATAAGGTCGACAAGCTCCTCAGTCTCAGGGCGCGGGATAAGCACATCGGGGGTAACGATGATATCGTTGCCGTAAAACCGGGCATGTCCGGTGATATATTGCAGCGGCTCATCCCGGAGCAGCCGCTCCGTAACTTTATTCACCCGCGCCTGCGTAAGTTCAGAAATTTCCCTATCTTTGTGAAGCACAATGTCGACTGCACTGACATGCAGCAGCTCGTCGAGCACCGCCAGCGCCAGTGCCCGGGCCTCGGCAGCTCCGTAATGCGGAGTCAGTGAGCGGCATGTCGCATCCATCAGTTCACGTAATGTAATATCGGCCATAATGAGCAAAATTAACGATAATAATCAAGATATGAAACAACCGCAGGCTGAAATCGACCGCACCTTCATGCGCCGCGCCATCGAGCTTGCACGTCACGGCCGGCCGTACGCCTCGCCCAATCCCATGGTGGGCGCCGTCATCGTTCACGACGGACGCATAATAGGCGAAGGCTACCACCGACGCTGCGGCGAGGGGCATGCCGAGGTCAATGCCGTGGCCTCGGTAGCCGATGCCGACCGTCATCTGCTCCCTGACTCCACCATATATGTCACCCTCGAGCCATGTTCCCATTACGGCAAGACGCCTCCCTGCGCCAAGCTGCTTATCGACTGCGGCATAAAGCGCGTGGTAATCGGGTCAGCCGATCCGTTTGCCCGTGTCAGTGGCCGCGGCATAGCCATGCTGCGTGAGGCCGGCGCCGATGTGACCGTCGGCGTGCTTGAGGAAGAGTGCCGCGCCATAAACCCGCAGTTCATGACCGCCCATTCACTCCACCGCCCGTGGGTCACCCTGAAATGGGCACAAAGTGCCGACGGCTTTATCGACCGTCACCGCGACAGCTCGGAAGAGCCCGAAAAACTCTCCGTGCCGCTCACATTCACCCTCTCCCACCGCCTGCGCACACTCCACGATGCCATCATGGTGGGCCGCGAGACAGTCGTGACCGACAATCCATCCCTCACACCGCGTCGGTGGGAAGGCCGCACACCTCAGCGTATCGTGGCCGCGCGTCATGAAGCCCTGCCCGAGTCATGCACGCTGCTCAACGACGGCAACGGCGTCACCATTGTCGGGCTTCCCGAAGGTGGCACCCCCGCCGGATATCTCGAGGCCCTGTACTCACGCGGCATAACCTCAGTGCTTGTCGAGGGTGGCGCCGCCTTGCTGCAAGCCTTTATCGACGCCGGATTATGGGATATGGCGCGCGTCGAGGTATCGCCGAAAATACTCGGCGAGGGAGTGCCGGCTCCGGTCATATCAGGAATCCCCTGTGACAATACAGATGTCGACGGCAACGCTATATTTTACTACCGGCAAGCCGTTAAAAAGACATAAAACTGTGTTTTTCGCGCTAATATCTGCCTCGTTAAGGAAATTGTTACTAAATTTGCACCTTGAAAATTAATGTCACAACGTAAGATGATAAAACGAATAGGAGGATATGTGCTCATGGCCGCCATGATGGTCATGGGTATCACTGCGTGTAATTCAGGCAGTGATACCTTGGAGGTCGATCTCGGCTACAACGTCGACAATATGTACTCCAGCACCGCCGTTACTACTTTTAATATAAAGGCCAACTCCAAGATACTGGCTAATCTCGACTCGCTTTTCTTCACCATCGATCTGGCGAATTTCCGTATTTTCAATGCGGATTCACTGCCGGTGGGTACCGATGTCACCAAACTCGTTCCCAACATCGTCGTAGGAAATGCGGCTACCATGGAACTGACCGTGAAAGGCAGCAAGGTGATGAAAGACACAACCTTCACCTACACTTCCGAATCGACCGACAGTATCGACTTCTCACAGGGCACCACAGTCACCCTGCGTGTAAAGTCGGGCAACGAGAAGTACACCCACGACTACTCGATAAAAGTCAACGTCCACAAGCTCGCAAGCGACTCCCTCGCATGGAACCACACGGCATGGCTGTCACTGCCCGGCACTCCCACCGCACAGAAAACAGTGGAATACGGCGACCGCGTCCTCACTCTCATGTCGACTCCTGACGGCATCAAGCTGTGGGGTGTCAACGATCCGGCCACTCTTTCCGGCGAGACACTGGATGATGTCACCTTCGGAGCTACTCCCGACATTCTCTCATTCACTGCCGGCGACAACTCACTCTACTGTCTTGACACCGACGGCACCCTTTATACATCATCCGACGGTATCGCATGGAGTGCTACAGATGCCCGGTGGCATTCAATATACGGCGTCTACGGCGAGTCGCTGCTCGGTGTAGAGCTCGATGCCGACGGCACTTATTATCATGTCACCTATCCCGCCACTACCCGCACGCCCGTAAAAGCGGCATGCCCTGTGAGCGGAACTTCCGAGATGCTGATATTCGACAGCAAGTGGAATGACTCTCCCGTAGCCTTCATGATAGGCGGACGCTGTGCCGACGGCTCACTTACATCGGCTGTATGGGCCTACGACGGTAACGTATGGGACTGCATCAGCGTAAGCAGTCCGGCGGTCAACCTCGAAGGCATCACCCTCTTCCCCTACTTCTCCTACAAGCTCGGCAACCGCTGGTGGCGCATTTATGAATACTCGACACTCTACGCTATCGGCGGCCGCGATGCTTCAGGCAATTGCAACCGTACGGTATACATCTCGCGTGACGCCGGTGTAAACTGGATCGAGGCCCCCTCTCTGCTTCAGCTTCCCGAATATCTTCCGTCGGTGGCCTTTGCTCAGGCTGTCGTGCGCAAGTCGGAGCTTACCGTAGGTTCACGCGTGGCTCCTGTATGGAATGAGGTGGCAGCCCCGCTTATTCCGGCCTGGATGACCCGTGAGACTCCTTCGGCCTCCCGTGCGGTGACTCCGATCACCTCGTGGGAATGTCCCTACATATATCTCTACGGCGGTCTCCGCAACGGTGGAGCCCTCGTGCCCCAGGTATGGCGCGGAGCCATCAACCGCCTCACGTTCAAGCCGCTTGAATGATGTGGAGGTCCCGCCTGCTCATAGGCTTCATACTGCTTCTTTCGGCAATCAGCCCCTTGCGCGCCCAGCTGGCCGCCTACAAGTGGGATGCCGGTATAGCTCTCGGCATGAGCGGGTATCTCGGTGAGGCCAACAGTTCCAACATCTTTGCCTCGCCCGGTTTTTCGGCCATCGCCTCGATGAGGTATCTGGTCAATACCCGTTGGGCGTTTCGCGGCGCGCTTACAGCCGCAACCCTGAAGGGCAACAGCGCCCGGATGGACAATGTGTTGCCCGGAGGGGCCACATACACCTTCAACTCCAGCGTCTATGACGTGGGATTAAGGGCAGAATTTAATTTTTTCAACTATGGCATAGGTGAGACCTACCGTCATCTTTACCGCTGGACACCCTACATCACTGCCGGTGCCGGCGTCACGGTGGCAAAGGCCTCGGGAGCATCCAATGTGGCGGCCTCGATACCTGTGGGCATAGGATTAAAATATAAAGTACAGCCGCGTGTCAACCTTAACCTTGAATGGTCGATGACCAAGGTACTCGGTGACAAAGTCGACGGTCCGGTGCTCGATGACCTTTACGGCATCCGCAGCTCGTTTATAAAGAATACCGACTGGTTCTCCACAATCACGATCGGTATAAGTTATGAATTCGGATCACGTTGCGAAAGCTGTTACTACGTTGATTAACCTGAAAAAAGACAGTACTGAAAATGACTGACGACAACCGACATATCGAAGCAATTGATTCCGCAAGGCTTCCGGCCCATGTAGCGGTGATCATGGACGGGAACGGCCGCTGGGCCCGTGAACGCGGTCTGTCACGCCCTGAAGGCCATGTCGAAGGAGTCAAAACAGTACGGCGCATTACCGAAATTGCTTCACAGCTCGGCATACGCTACCTGACACTTTACACATTCTCGACCGAAAACTGGAACCGTCCGCAGGCCGAGGTCGACGCACTGATGCACCTTATCGTCACGGCGATAGAAAGGGAGACGGCCGATCTGATACGCAACAACGTGCGTCTGGCCATGATCGGCGATTTCAGCCGCATGCCTGACTTTGCCTACCAGCGCCTCCTGAAGTGTATCGAAGACACGTCAGGCTGCACAGGACTCACCCTCATCCTTGCGATCAGTTACTCCTCACGGTGGGAAATCACCGAGGCCGTGCGCTCGCTGGCCTCACAGGCCGCAGCCGGAACCCTCGATCCGGCCGAGATCACTCCCGATACCGTTGCCGGGGCACTTGCCACCGCATCATATCCCGATCCCGACCTGCTCATACGCACCGGAGGCGACTACCGCATAAGCAATTTCCTGCTGTGGCAGCTTGCTTATGCCGAGATAATAGTGACCCCGAAATACTGGCCCGACTACACCGCCGACGACTTTGTCGACGCCATAATACGCTATCAGGGCCGTGAGCGACGCTTCGGACTTACGGGCGATCAAGTTAAAAACAAAAGCTGAAAGCTTTACAATATAGATTATCACATTACCATTATACCGAATTATGCGAATTAAGCTGCTGATAATATTTTTGACAATGGTGGGTCTTACCGCCGGAGCTCAGGTACGCGGAGTTGACAGTACACCTGTCGACACCGTCTACAGCCCTAATATAATTTACACCGGCATGCCTAAGACCTATGAGATAGCCGGAATCAAGGTGACCGGTGTACCCAACTATGAGGACTACATTGTCATCGGCTATTCAGGACTAAGCGTAGGCGACCGCATCGACATACCGGGCAGCGACATCACCTCGGCCGCAAAGCGACTCGTGCGTCAGGGACTTTTCTCAAGCGTCCAGATCAAGGTCGAAAAGACTGCCGGTGACCGCGCATGGCTTGAATTTGCCCTGAAGCCCCAGCCCCGTATCGCCGAGGTCAATTACTACGGTATCTCCAAGGGTGAGAAAAAAGATCTGCAGGAGACCCTTCAGCTGATGAAAGGCACCCAGATAACACCCAACATTGTAAACCGCGCCACTGCCATAATAAAGGGTTTCTTCGACAAAAAGGGCTTCGGCAACGCGACAGTACGTATCGATCAGCAGCCGGCTCAGGATGACCCCGGCGCCAACATCGTCAACATCTATGTCGACAAACATTCAAAGGTCAAGGTACACAAAATATATATCGACGGCAACGAGGTGCTGAGTGACAACGCCCTCCAGCGTACGATGAAAAAGACCAACGAGAGCGGCAAGCTGCTCAACCTGTTCCGCCAGAAGAAATTTGTCGAAAGCGACTTTGAGGATGACCTTGACCGCATCATCGAAAAATACAACGAAAAAGGCTACCGCGACGCCAAGATACTCAGTGACAGCGTAGTGCCTTTCGATGAAAACAAGGTCGACGTATACATCACCCTTGAGGAGGGACGAAAATACTACATCAGCGATATCAACTGGGTAGGTAACTCCAAGTACAGCACCAATCAGCTCAACTATCTGCTTGAGATGAAGCCGGGTGACGTCTACAACCAGAAGTTCCTCAACAAGCGACTCAACGATGACGAGGATGCCGTCAGCAACCTCTACTATAACAACGGTTACATCTTCCACCAGATCGTACCTGTCGAGAAATCGGTAAAGGGTGACTCGGTCGAGCTGGAAATGATGGTGATCGAGGGTCCTCAGGCCACTATCAACAATGTGATCATCAATGGTAATGACCGCCTGTATGAGAAGGTTGTACGCCGCGAGCTCCGTGTGAAGCCGGGTCAGCTCTTCAACAAGGAGGACCTGATGCGTTCGGCACGTGAAATCGCGCAGACCGGCCACTTTGACCCTGAGAACATGGACATCCGCCCCGAGCCTAATCAGGAGAACGGTACCGTGGATATCATCTTCGGCCTTGAATCCAAAGCCAACGACCAGGTAGAGCTGTCATTCGGCTGGGGCCAGACCGGTGTGATCGGTAAGGTAGCCTTGAAGTTCACCAACTTCTCTATAAAGAATCTTCTCCGCCCCGGCACTTACCGCGGTATCATCCCGCAGGGTGAGGGCCAGACATTCACCATCTCGGCACAGACCAACGCCAAGTACTACCAGAGCTACTCGATATCGTTCCTCGATCCGTGGTTTGGCGGCAAGCGACCCAACTCGCTCTCTGTTTCGGCATGGTATTCACGCCAGACCGGTATC
>CAZIPQ010000096.1:0-8868 GCA_964541165.1 uncultured Muribaculum sp. | reverse complement strand
ACGGTTATGGCCGTTGATACAGAAATCTTGTATCGCGTAAAATCTCGACGTGATGGATTGCCGCTAACGCGGCTAACTTACGGTAATATTGATACGGTAATTTCGTAGTCGCGTAAATTTTAACATTTGTGCCTGATCCGCTATATCATGAACAGTTCTGAATAAAGATATCAGTTGGTTACATGTTGTAACCAACTGATGGTAGGGTTTAGCGGAGGAGGGTTTTGGTGGCGGCAAGGCCACGGGGCGTGGCGACGGTGATGATGACGATGCCTTTATAGCTGCTGAGATCAAGCGATGCGGTGGTGCCGGTGAAAGTTACGGCAGCAAGCATACGTCCGCTTAGATCACAGGCCCTTGCAACGGAGCTGTCAGCTGCATCAAGTCCGTCAACATTGATCACCACCAGGCCGCAACAGGCGGCTGTAACCGATACGGAAAGTCCGTTGGCGGGGGTATTGACGGTGATGTCGGTAATTGATGATGACTGGCCGGATGTCTCGAAGCAACCGAGGTCAGGCGCGGAGCCGTTGAATGTGATACCGGCCGAGTGGACGCTTTCACCGGGATAGGGAACCACAGGAGTACCGGCATCGATAAGTCGGGTATTGCCAGGACGTATCTTCATGAAATCAGGCACGGGAAGATTGCCCTTGTCATCACGCGGACCAGCGGTACCTTCGGTCGAAATCGACACGAAGTCATCGGGAAGGGTGTTGAAGTCGCATGTAATCTGTTTTCCGCTTATCGAATAGGGCGCATACAGGCTCTTGTTACGGTCATCAATGCCATCGCTAATGGCAAGACAGTTGGTGAAGCGTATCTCATGACCGGCAGCCACAGGCTCATCGACACGATAGGTGTAATGACTCTTGTTGTCGGTGTATCTGGCCGAATATCCGGTGCAGTTATTGAATATCATGTGGCCCGAATTGTGGTTCTGGTCAAATCCTTTCTGAAGATTATCAAATGCCAGACACCGGTTCAGGATCACATTATTACGCCCCTGGTCACTGCCCAACTTGAAGCCGTTGCCGTTGCCCGAGCATGGTTTTCCATTTTCAAGTAAGCCGTTTTCAAATGCCCAGCAGTTGTCAAGGGTAGTGGTGATGTCGTCAGGAAATCCACCTTCCTTTTTGATGAACTGATCCCAGCCGTCATCACTGTTGCGCCATGCCCTGCAACCATAAAAATAGTTGCCGTCGCCATGGGAAATCTTGACAGCAAAACCGTCGGCATTGCCCTCGCCCGGATCGATATTGAAATATGAGTCGCAATTGATGACGAGGTTAAAGGCAGCGAGATTTTTCATCTGCAAGCCAGTATCGGCATTGCGGTAGAATGAGCAGTATTCAATGATATTATGGTGACCCTGAGAGGTATTGGCAGCAATATCGGCATACGATCCTCCCGACGGCTTGTCACGCTCGATAAGCATGCCGTTGTCACCGGCGTTGCATATATCGAGACCATATATGTGCCAGTAACTGCCGGTAAGACGGATGCCCTGATTGTTATCGCCCACACTCATGGCGCCGTAGTCGAGAACCGCGCGGCCTCCACGGGCAAACAGGGCGATTTTGCCGGAATTTCGCTCGCCGACTGCCTTAAGGTTGATCCGAACGGAATATTTGTACGTTCCGGCATTCATAAAGATCGTATCGCCCGGCGCGACAAGATCGGCAGCCTTCTGGAGACTGAAGAAGGGATGCCCCTCCGATCCGTCGGCAGTAGCATCATCACCGGCCGGATCACAGTAGTATACTTTATGGGCATACACCGGTGTCTCGATTTTCGGAGAGGAATATACCGCAGGAGTACCCAGGGTGCGCCCTACGCTGTTTTCGGCATAAGGAGTAAGCGTGTAGTCGGTTTCCGGGAGAAGTTTAAGCGTCACCACATAGAGATTGTCTCCGACGGAATAAGCATCGGTCTCCACTGCAGGAATACCCGGTGCGGATACGAGATATCCGGCAGCCGTGATCGGAGCGCCACCATCGTCAGTAACCGTTATTAATGCCCTTACGGCAACAGTTGTCTCAGTGGTGAGGTCATCTATCACAGAAACGGTCGAAGCGGCCACAGAGGGGCTCTTAGCCTTGGCGGTGGTGAAACTTTTAATCTCACCGTAGGCAACACCGGCAAGCGATACCGCATAGGCACGATAGCTTATCAATGTCGAAGCCGGCAATCCTGACAGAGTGATGCTGAAATCTGTGCCGCTTCCGGCAACCGCTCCTGACTTGATAGTGGGATTACCGTCAGTTGACCAGCAGATGCCGGCTTCCGTTACTTCACGGTCACCGGACGCAGTGACAGCACCGCTTACAACGGCTGTCGATGCCGTAACGGAAGAAGCCTCACCGGTAGTCACGGTAGCAGGAGTACCGGCAGGATAAGCCGTAACGACAAAATTGTCGATATCAGCATCCGAAGAACTCTCATTGGCGAGTTTTATACGGTTTACGGCCTTATCATGCAGGAAGATCTCGTTACGGGTATCAGACACTATATTATGTGCGGCAGTCCAAGTAACGCCTTTATCGACCGACGTATAAAGAGTGAGCTTCTTGTCAGTGCGTCCCTCGTCAAACCTTACCGCCACTACACCCTGCTCCAGAACCGGAGTAATGATATAAGAACCATTCTTAGGCATGCGAAGCGATGACTTGGAGCCGTCGGGAATGTATGAGGCGTTGGTATTACGGTAGGCGTTCAGGTAGAGCCATTGGCCCTGACCGGCGACATCAAAGGCCTTTTCCGAAGCCGCCTCATCCTTGGACGAAGGGTATTGGGCCTGATTTTCAAAGGAATTGTTGAAATAGGGCAAATCGAGCATGGTAACGACCTGATTACCCTCGCCGTCAGTACCATCCGGAAGTGTGATCAGCAGATCATCAATAAAAAACTGCTTGTTGGAATTGGTACGGAAGCGTATGTAACGTGTATCTGGGTCATTGACCATCACCACATGGCGAGTCCAGGGCATGGTCTCCTTATACGTTTCAAGCTCAGTCCAGGCAGAGCCATCGGCCGATTTCTCTACATATACCTGACGGTTGGTGTCAAGCGCATAATAAATGACAGCACCGGCACCACGAGGAAGACGCGGAGAGGTGATTCCGTCCTTACCGGTAAACTCGAACGAAGCCTTTCCTGACCGTGCCTCGGCTTCAGTCGACTTATTCTTATTGACGGTCCAGTCGCCGGTTGAGGCTGAGACAGTGGCTTTTCCCTGCTGCCATACGGCATCCTCAAACCCTTCGGTAAGATAATTATAGTCAGCAGCGACAGCGGTACCAACAGCTGCAAAAAGCAGCAAAGAGGAGAGATAGTGTAAATGCATTGGTTTAGTTAGGTATTAATGGTTATAAAATAAGGGATCAGTGGGCTTCGAGCCAGTTGTGACCTGTTCCGACCGACACATCGAGCGGAACGGCGCCGGAATAGGCGTTCATCATGTCACTCACGACTATTGACTTGACGATGTCGAGCTCTTCAGGGACTACGTTGAAAATTAGTTCGTCATGAACCTGCATGATCATGCGCGAACGCAATCCTTCACGGATAAACGCACGGTGCACGTTGACCATAGCCAGCTTGATGATGTCGGCAGCGGTACCCTGTATCGGAGCATTCACGGCGTTGCGCTCGGCATAACCGCGCACAACGGCATTGCGCGAGTTAATATCAGGCAGCATGCGCTTACGGCCCATCACGGTAGTCACATAGCCATTCTCACGGGCGCCGGCAATAGAATTCTCTATGTACTCGCTGATGCGAGGATAGGTGCGGAAATAGCCGTCGATAAGCTCCTTGGCCTCACCGCGAGGTATACTCAGTCGCTGTGACAGGCCGAAGGCCGAGATACCGTAGATAATGCCGAAATTGGCTGTCTTGGCACGACGTCGCTGCTCGGGAGTGACATCGCCGATAGCGGTATGATAGAGCTTGGCGGCAGTGGCCTGATGAATATCGTCACCATGAACGAAAGCCTCTATCATGTCAGGATCGTGACTAAGGTCGGCGATAATGCGCAGTTCTATCTGGGAATAGTCGGCACTCATGAAAATATTATCCTTGTCGGCGATGAATGCGCGGCGTATCTCGCGCCCCTCCTCGGTACGGATGGGTATATTCTGGAGATTGGGGGCGGTGGATGATATTCGTCCGGTAGCGGTTACGGTCTGGTTATATGTAGTGTGGATTTTGCCTGTAACGGGATTGATCAGCTGCGGGAGGGCATCGATATAAGTGGCCAGAAGCTTGCGGAGACCGCGTATTTCCAGAATCAGGTCGACGATAGGGTGAAGATGGCGATATTTCTCAAGAATCTCCTCGGTGGTACTGTAGGCGCCGCGGCGTGTACGCTTGGCCTTGGGATCAAGTTTGAGGTGCTCAAACAGCACCTCACCAACCTGAGTCGGCGAGGCTATATTGAACCGCATTCCGGCAAGCTCGTAGGCATGCTCCTCCATAGCGGCGAGTTTGGCGGTAAACTTACGCGACAGTTCGGCAAGCACATGTACATCAATGCGCACGCCGGTCCACTCCATGTCGGCAAGCACGCGCACGAGCGGCAGCTCGACATCATTCATAAGTTTTTCCAGAGCCGGGTCGGCGGCGATAAGGTCTTTCAGGGCACCGTAAAGCCGCATCGTGACATCGGCAGCCTCACATGTGCGCACCGTCTCCTCGCCTGCCGGCAGCGGATCACCCTTCTTCGGAAGGCGCTCACCGTCGGTATAGTCGAGGGTATGGTAGTTGAGATAGGCGGCAGCTACACGCGGCAGCGCATGGTTCATCTCAGGCTCAAGGAGATAGTGAGCTACGCCGGTATCATAGTACGAGGCTGAAAACATCACTCCCTCACGACGCAACAAAAGTATCTCGCGCTTCACATCGTGACTCACTACCGTCACGGCCTCATCGTTAAAGAGTCCGGCGAGAGCGGCCATGCATTCGGCACGCTGAGATTGGTCGACAGGTAGCGATATGTACACGCAGTCGGCCGGAGCGATGCACACAGACATACCCTGAAAGCGGGCTGTCATATCCTCGGCACCTATCGAGTAAGCCGCCACGGCTACTGTGCCGGCCTTACGGGCTCGCTCCACAAAAGCCGTGATATCCTCAGGGCTATCGATGCGCTTATAGGCCGACGCGCCTTCTCCGAGCGACTGTACCGGGGCCGGTTCCTGCACCGGCACGTCATCAAAAAGGGAACCCATGACAGGAGCATCGGCCACCGCAGGCGCAGGCTCGGCGGAAGCCACCGGCAGACGACGCAGGAATGTGCGGAATTCAAGTTCATTGTATATTCGTGCGAGCTCATCGACATTCATCTTCCCTATATTCAGACCATCGGGGTCGATGTCAATGGGAGCATCGGTACATATCGTGGCGAGATAACGGGAGAAGCGTATCTGCTCAGCGTTGTCCTCCAGTTTTTTACGCAAAGCACCTTTAATGTCGGCCGTATGAGCCAGAAGATTGTCGATATCGCCCCACTCCCCTATCAGCTTGACAGCGGTCTTTTCGCCCACACCGGGACATCCGGGAATATTATCCACCGAGTCGCCTTCGAGCGCAAGCAGGTCTATCACCTGACGCGGAGACTTGATGCCGTAGCGGTCACATATCTCTCGCGGTCCCCTTATCTCCATGTCCTGACCTCGCAAAGAGGGCTTGTACATAAACACGCGGTCGGTGACAAGCTGTCCGTAGTCCTTGTCAGGAGTCATCATGTAGGTTATAAATCCGGCATCTTCGGCACGACGCGAAAGAGTGCCTATGACATCATCGGCCTCATATCCCTCGACCTCCACGACAGGTATGCCGTAGGCACGTATGATATCCTTTATATACGGAATTGACCGGGTAATATCCTCAGGCTGCTTGTCGCGCTGCGCCTTGTATTCGGGATAAGCCTCATGACGGAATGTAGGCCCCTGAGGGTCAAAACATACTGCTATATGAGTGGGCTGCTGATGCTTCAGAACCTCATCAAGGGTATTGACAAATCCGAATATGGCCGAAGTGTTGAACCCCTGAGAAGTCATGCGCGGAGCACGTATAAGCGCATAATAAGCGCGGTAGATCAACGCATAGGCATCGAGCAAAAATAGTTTTTTGTCAGTCATGAGTGTCAATTTTGTTAGGACTACACGAAAATAAAGCCTAAATTTAGGTATAAATTATAACTTTTATACTAATTTTGCACCACAATTTGCCGACATGACGATTTTAGACGACATCCAACAATCCATAGCCCCTGAGCTTGACAGGTTGAACAGGTGCATCTCATCTACACTTGCCACAAGCAACGGTATGATGAACGCTATCGTCGGCAACTATCTGCAAAGCAAGGGCAAACAGATACGCCCTATTCTGGTTATCCTAAGCGCGTCAATGTTTGGCGAGGTCAATGACCGCACCATTAACGCCGCGGCCTCGATAGAGATGCTGCACAACGCATCGCTTATCCATGATGACGTGGTTGACGATACTGACACACGCCGCGGCCGTCCCACCATCAATGCAATCTGGGATAATCACATCGCGGTGCTCGTAGGCGACTTTTTCGTATCCTCATCACTTCAGACCGCCATTACGACCGGTGATTTCCGGATAATCGAGACCATTGCCCATCTCGGACGCACTCTTTCGCTCGGTGAAATAGACCAGATTGACAACGCACGCAGCCATAATCTTGACGAAAATTCCTATATCGGCATCATCTCGGGCAAGACCGCCTCACTTTTTGAAGCGTGCATTCGCATGGGCGGATATTCGGTCAATGCCGACGAGAATGAAATCGCGCGTCTTGAGAAGGTTGCCCATCTGTTCGGCCTGTGTTTCCAGATCCGCGACGATATCTTCGATTATTTTGACAGCAAGAAGGTAGGCAAGCCTACCGGCAATGACCTGCGTGAAGGCAAGGTCACGCTGCCGCTCATATATGCCCTTTCACAGACAGAGCATGCCGACTGCAGCCACATGCGCCAGGTTATCGAAAGCGATGCGCTCAGCAGCGAGGATATCGCAGCGCTCATCAACTATGCCAAGGAGGCCGGAGGCATCGACTATGCCTATGACTACATGAAAAAACTGCGCGATCAGGCGGCCGAAATACTCGCCACCTTCCCTGAGTCGGCCACCCGCGCCACATTCATGCGAATTCTTGACTACGTGATCTCACGCAGCAACTAATATCGTATAATTACACATACCTTATCAATACATGCGATTCAATCTTATCACTCTTCCGGTTGCCGTATTATGTCTTGCCGTGTCGTCGGTCATGCAGGCCGGTAAACCATGGAAACCGGTAAAATACACTTCTTTAGCAGCGAATGAAGCATTTCCCGTCACAGCCTATGGCAATCCTTTCAGCGGATCGGACCGCAGCATACTGAATATCATTCCCGAGACCGCCGGTCTTACAGGAACAAGAGTGCCGCTTCTTCCCGACGGACGGCTGGCAGCAGATACACTGCATCTAAATCTGAACGAGCACGGGCGCTTGCTGATAGCGGCACCGTCACGTGAGGCTGTTGAAGCTCTCGGTACTGCCGGCGGAGTATTGACTGACAAGCCGTTGATGAAAAATGCCGTGTCAGTGACCGAACTTCCCGCGCTCAACATCTACGGCATCGACTACAGAAAAGGGAAGCACACCATCATCATCCCGGCAGGTGCCGAGCCGATTATCGTATTGGGAGCTGTGGCATCTTCACAGCATTTTACCGGTGCTGACGCGGAATTAAAGAGCGGCATCGACTATCCTGCATTCCCGATAGAAGGTTTTTCGGAAAAGCCGGCCCTGTTTACTATAATCGGCGGCCCTGACACTCCGGTAATAGATGAAGGTATGCCGGGCACGGAGACGATACAGGGTGGTTTTGAAGGGGGCCAGATGATCAAGCTGGGCGACACATACCACATATTCCCCACCGAGCGGGCCGGAGAAGCGGGTGAGCCGGCTAAATACGACCGTATCAAGACCCGTATCGGTCACTGGACAAGTAAGGATGCCATCAATTGGAAAAGAGAGTCCACGATATATCAGTCAAGCGGTAGATACGCCGTGTCACATTATGATAATCCGATGAATGACCGGCGGGCGGCCATCTGGTCATATATGCCGATATTCAATAAAGAGAAAAACCGCTGGCAAGGACACTATCTGGCATATACGTGTGACAGCGTGGTGGCTCCCAATCACTCGTTCGGCCGTATATGGCGCTGCGAATCGGAGGTTGATGGGATTGAAGGTATCGGAGGACCTTACCGCGACTGCGGTATAGTGATCGAGCCCGGTCTTGACTCTCAGCTATGGGAAGGACGTCAGGGTGTCGCTTCGTTTTTCCCCTATCGCGTCGGCGACAAGTGGTATGGCTTTATCAGCGGAGCATATCCTTACATGACCAAAGCCGACTATCCTTTTGGCGGGCAGCCTACCCACTGGTATGTCGGGCTTGCTGAAGCCGATAGTCTCGAAGGGCCATGGACCCGTATGAACGACATTAATCCGATCACATCCATACATCCGAGATTTGTCGAAAATCCGATTGTATCGCAGCTGCCCAACGGAATTTTTATCGCGGTGTTTGACGGTGGTCCCGAATGGCTTAACCTGCCTAATATGCCTGCATATACCCTTTCGAAAGACGGTATTCACTGGAGTGAGGCCCGATATCTGCCGATTGACACGAAAGTTGCACGCTGGTGGGACACAATGCGCACACCGCTGGGGCTCATCCCTGAGGGCGATGATGTGTATACTATGGTCTATGCCGCCGTCAATAATAAACGGCGGTTTCACCCCATGGGAATGGTAAAGTTAAAGCTGAACAGGGAAGTTCT
>CAZIPQ010000095.1:0-9047 GCA_964541165.1 uncultured Muribaculum sp. | reverse complement strand
ACGACAGGGGAGACAGCAGGTAATCACATCAGGAATTTCCTTGTCATACAGGCAAAGAACGGACTTGCCGCAGGTAAAACTATCTCGGAGGTCGCTTACGATATCGGTCTGGAATACCCGCAGCATCTTAGCCGCATGTTCAAGAAACAGACCGGTATGACACCGTCGGAATATCTTCGGCAGGTAAAGGATAAATAAAAATGCAAGCGCAGGATCGAAGATGTAAATCATTCAATCCGCGCTTGTATTTATGCCGGAAGGTTAATGCATCTTTGTGCATTTGCCAATCACTGGGCCCATGGCGAGGTAGGAGTATGTGGGCATCTCGAACAGCACAAGGTTGAGCTTGGTGTAGTCGATATGACCGTTCTCGTCCAGTGCGGAGTCTGCGACGTGGGTGTTGGATATCGAGCAGATGAAATTGTCGAAACCTTCCATCTCAAACATCTCAACAACTTCACATTCCATAGTGAGGGGAGAGTCTTCGATTACCGGTGTACCGCCTTCTCCGATGTGGAAGTCAAAAACTTCCGACTTATCCACTTTATCACCGCTCACTGTACCGACATAGTCGGCTTTTGAGAGCAGATTGCGGTCAATTAGGTTGACTGAGAGTTTATTCGATGCCTTTATTGCAGGATTGGTGTGATGCTTGCTGAACATGCTGACCAGGATGCGGTTATGACCTATTATGCCTACATGGTCAACTTGAAGCCACTCAGGTTTTTCTCCGTCCATTGTGCCGATAACGGTTACGGGCATGGGGTAAAGAGCTAATTTGCTCCCGATGTTTGTCTTTTTCATAATAAAACTGATAATTCTGTTGCAAAATTACCACCGCTATTCTTCATCGGCGTATCAATTATACAGGATTACGTGCCAATATCATTGATCTGCATCTTGCGAGGCTAATAGGTTTGAATGGATCTTTTTGAGAAAATTTATTCCGCTATCATATTCCGCATCACTCATTCCCTCCCGCGCTTTACTGATCGCAATATTTATCGCTTCTGCTATCTTGTGGCGGTTTGCAATGGCTTTTTCCGTCAGGAATATGTTGTTTTTAGAACCCGAAATCGCCTGACGTCTTATAAAACCGTTTTCTTCCAGGGTATTAAGCGATCTACTTATGCCGGCTCTGTCTTTTTTGACACGTCTTGCTATATCGCTCTGACTTTGACCATCCTTGAGAAACAGATTTTGAATTATGGCAAACTGTGCATGATTGAGCGGCAATCCTACACTATGTAGCGATCGATTCAGCTCAGCTACAAGCGAATTAAATGCAAAGTCAAGATAGACTCCTAATAGATCATATTCAGGCTGTTTCATCGTAATGCTCTTTTGAAGAATTCAACAATAGTTCGGGGCCTTCTTTTCAGAAGAGTTGACGCAACATAATCGCTACCGCAGAAATCGCTGCTATTATAATGTTGAAACATACTGAGTAAAGTATCAATCGAATATTTCGATGCGTTTCGTTCCGACATGGACATCATGAGCTCCTCGTCGGTGATATACTTGATCCCGACCGGTCTTCCCAGAACTTTCTCCATTGCGGATATTATTTCGGAAACTGACAGGTTTTCAGGGCCGCAAAGTTCAAGTGTGGAATACTCGTATTGACTATCGGAGATTATTTCTGCAACACACTCCCCGAAATCGTCGGCATCAATCAGGTTGATTCGATTGGTACTGTCAGTACCGGTGAAGAATTTCTGCATAAACACCCGATTGTTGAGCAGCGCATCTTTGGCATTCAGAATATTCTGCATAAAAGGGGCGGGTTGGACAATGGAGTAGCATAATCCGGAATCAACAAGGGCTCTTTCTACTTCAAGTTTCTGACGATGATGCGGCAACTCAGGTTCTATGGCATGGAGAACTGACTGGTAGATGAATCTACTCACCCCGGCTTTCCTTGCTGCCGAAATTGCGATTTTCCCTATCTCGGCTTCATCCCGCCTTGCTGTGGGACATATATAATATATGGCATCTACGCCTTGTAGCGCCGAATGAATATCATTTTCGGAAGCTATATCTCCCATATAAATTTCCGAAGCTCCAAGCCGAAGCATTTCGTCAGCCTTTAGGCTTGAGTGAACCATCGCCCGTACTTCAATATTTCCGGACGCCAGAGCTTTCACAACCGCTCTACCGGTAAGGCCTGTTGATGAGGTTACTAATACTTTCATGTTTCAGGTATAATTAATTGTTGATATATCAACAATTTTTAAAATTCGATTGTTTAAGTAGATGAGAACAATTTTACAAATATACATATTATGAAAATTATAGCATTAGAAGAGCACATGGTCAGCAAGACTATTGGAGCGGCCGTGGCCAAGACAATTCAGGAGGCATATCCTTATGCAGAGCAGTTCCTTCATCCGGCAGCCGCCGACGCTCCAAGTACGCCTGACCTCTTTGAGTTAGGTGAAAGGCGGATAGCCGAACTCGACAAAGCCGGCATCGACATGGAAGTGGTGTCATATACCAATCCGACCCAGTGGCTTACCGGCGATGAGGCCGTGACCCTTGCAAAGCAGGCCAATGACACGCTGTATCAGAATATAAAGGCATTTCCTGATCGCTTCAGGGCTTTTGCCACTCTGCCATGGAACAATCCTGCGGCTGCCGCAGATGAACTGAAGCGTACTGTAAATGAGCTTGGCTTTGTTGGCACTCTTATATCCGGTCGTCCGCAGACGGGCAATGTATTTCTTGACGACAAGATGTACTATCCGATCTGGGAAGCGCTGACTGAACTCGATCTTCCGGTCTATATTCATCCAAATTACACATCGGTCGATGCCTGCAGCGCATATTATTCAGGGCTAAATCCACAGCTTGACACCATACTGAGCGCCTACGGCTACGGATGGCATTATGAAGCAGGCATACAGGTGATCAGAATGATTCTTGCAGGTGTATTCGAGAAATACCCTAAACTTAAAGTATTATCGGGCCACTGGGGAGAGATGGTGCCTTATTTCCTGGCGCGCCTTGACCAGATGTTTAAGCCTGAGGTGACAGGCCTGTCGGATACAATCACTAATATATATAAGAGACATGTATGGATTTCTCCAAGTGGTGTGTATGATAACGATGCGCTTCAATTCTGCGTAAACAAGCTCGGTATCGATCAACTGGTGTTTTCGGCTGACTGGCCCTACGTGCCTATGACTGATGCGCGTGCGTTTGTAGACAATGCCACGCTTTCTGACACCGATAAAGAGAAATTCAGTCATCTCACGGCTGAAAAGCTTCTCCATATAACGCAATAATACTTAAGGCAGGAGAAGTCGGCGTGGGAGAAAATAAGTTCATGATATTTGTTGGCTGTCATCTGCTGAAAATAGGTTAATTGTTGTTACCTTTGCATCGGTAAACTGTAGTTTGCCATGAATTGTACAACACATAATTAGATTAGAGATTATGAAACCGATAGCTATGATTACCGGCGCAACAAGCGGTATCGGTGAGGCTTGTGTCAACCGCTTTATCGGGGGTGGATATAGAGTGATCGCAACCGGAAGAAATGAAGCGAGGCTCAATGAACTTGCTCAGGAATATGGATCCGATCTGCTCCCGGTCGTCTTTGACGTGCGCGACCGTAAGGCTGCCGAGGATTGCGTGGCTTCACTGCCTCAGGAGTGGGCTGAAATAGATGTGCTCGTCAATAATGCCGGGCTCGCGCTTGGTCTGGAGCCTGAGTATGAAGGTGATTTCACTGACTGGGACACTATGATCGATACCAACATCAAGGGCCTGTTGACCATGACTCGTCTGATAGTGCCGGGAATGGTGTCGCGTAATCGTGGCCATGTAATAAATATCGGCTCAGTTGCCGGTGATGCCGCATACGCCAACGGTAATGTATACTGCGCCACCAAGGCTGCGGTGAAAGCACTCAGCGACGGTCTGCGCATAGATGTGGCTCACACCGAGGTGCGGGTGACTCTACTCAAACCCGGACTTGTGGAAACTAATTTCAGCAACGTGCGGTTTCATGGCGATAACGAGCGTGCCGACAATGTGTATAAGGGCATTACGCCGCTGACCGGAGCAGATATCGCAGATGCGGCTCTTTATGCCGCGCAGGCTCCGAAACATGTGCAGATAGCCGAAATGCTAATTCTGGCTACGCATCAGGCCAACGGAAGTACGATAGTCAGAAATTCTTAAAACGTAACAATATGTGGTTTGTTGAAGCATTGCGGCATACTCCGGCTCTGGCGGTATTCCTCACTATAGGGCTTGGCTTCCTGCTTGGTAAGGTCAAGGTAAAGGGCATTGCCTTAGGCACGGTGACATCGGTACTGATTATCGGTGTGCTCGTCGGTCAGATGGATATTAATGTCGGGGGTCCGCTCAAGTCAGTATCATTTCTGCTGTTCCTGTTCTGTATCGGTTATAGCGTAGGACCCCAGTTTTTCAGGTCATTACGTGGTGACGGATTGAAAGAGGTGCTGTTTGCCGTCGTGGTGTGTGTCATGATTTTGGGCGCGTCACTCGGAGCGGCCTTCCTGTTCGGATTAAATCCGGGACAGGCTGCCGGAATGATGGCCGGAGCCTCCACAGCCTCGCCGGTTGTAGGTGCCGCTGAGGACACCCTCAATTCTCTGCCCGGCGATCCGCAGACTCTGGCGGCGATGGCTGAGGCGATACCTGTGTGCTATGCCATGACTTATGTTTTCGGAACATTAGGGGCCGTGTGGTTGCTCGGCTATGTGGGACCGGCCATGATGGGTGGCATCGACAAGGTCAAAGCCATGACGCGCGAACTTGAGAAAACCCTGAGTCCTGCAGGCGGAGCCGATCCTGCCAGTTTCAATGCATGTCGTCCTGTAGCTTTCAGGGCTTATGTCACTGACGGGAAATGGATGTCGTCATCTCACACTGTGGCTGAGTTGGAAAACGAATTCATGGGTCTCGGTCGGCGAGTAACAGTGGAGCGCATAGAGCGCGCCGACGGTTCAGGCCGTATCGACGCCATTGCGCCCGACACAGTGATAAATCCCGGCGACACGGTTGCGCTGGCCGGTCGCCGCGAAATGATGGTGAGCGATAATGACTGGCTGGGACATGAAGTGCCGGGAGTTGAATTGCTCAATTTCCCTGTCGAGGATGTGGATGTCACGGTGTCACGTCACTGCCCGGCTACCACAATCAGCGAACTCTTTGAGAAAGAGTGGATGGATGGCGTGGATATAAAGAGCCTGAAACGAAATCAGATAGCTCTGAACCCGCTTGAACATACGACTTTGAAGCACGGTGACATCCTTGAACTTGTGGGTATGAAGAAAAATCTCGACCGTGCTGCCAAGGAGATAGGCTATGCTGACCCGCGCACGTTTGTCACCGACTTTGTGTTTATCGGTGTCGGCATTCTGCTCGGCGGTTTGCTCGGTGCACTTTCGGTGAAAATCGGAAATGTGCCTGTGAGCCTCGGAGCAAGCGGTGGTGCGCTGGTGGTCGGTCTGATAATGGGCTGGCTTCGCTCGAAGCGTCCGGTATACGGTGCCATACCGAAGGCATCGCTGTGGGTGTTCAATAATCTCGGTCTCAACATGTATATCGCGGTTATCGGTATCGCATCAGGGCCGTCGTTCATCAGCTCGTTTGCCGAGGTCGGTCCTAAGATTTTTGTGGCCGGACTTATTGTGACACTCGTACCGTTGTTTCTGGCTATACTGATCGGACATAAATTGTTCAAGTTTCATCCCGCCGTCACTCTCGGATGCTGTGCAGGTGCCAGAAAGACCACAGCCGGTCTCGGTGCTGTTCAGGAGCGTCTGGGAAGCACGGTTCCGGCACTCGGTTATACCATCACTTATGCCGTCTCCAACACCTTGCTTATAATATTCGGTATAATCCTGGTGCTGCTGACTGCGTAAAATATAGGTGGTAGATGAACTTTCCTGAATAGCAGGTGTTAATAATTACAAAATAACATCTAAAACAAAAAGGAAATGAAAAAGACATTTTTACTTGGGCTTGCAGTAGTTGGAGCTCTCGGATTTACCGCATGTAACAATTCAAATACAACAGCCAATGCTGCTCAGCCTAAGGGTGGTTCTGATAAGGAAGTACTTTATTCAGGCATCTTGCCCGCAGCCGATGCTCAGGGTACCGTCTATACATTGAAGCTCGATTTTGACGATGATAATAATTACACTGACGGTGACTTCCTGATGATTGAGAATTCACTGGCATCTGACACAGTGTCAGTATCGGGTCTTAAAGAAGTTGCAACTTCTTATACCGAAGGTGATTTCCGCAAGGAATCAAAGACTGTCAACGGTGAGACAGTAGAGTATATCCGCCTCATTCCTGAAGCAAAGGATGCTCTCGGTACACCCTCTGCCAGCTCACTGTATTTCATCGTGAATGCTGACGGCTCACTTACCATGGTAGGCGAGAGTCTGGAGGCACCTGTAATGGCTGAAATGTACACCCTTTCAGTGAAATAATTATGGCTTGAAAAAGCCGGACTGACCGTATATGAAAGGCTGACGGAGCTGTTCCGTCAGCCTTTCGTGTATCTTGCGCGATAAGCCCAATTAGGCTAATTAGTCCTATTGGGTCTATAACGCTGCTAACCGCGAGTCGACTACATATAGATGTGTTTAATAACCTATTGGAGAACAATATCTTCCCATACGTTGTTAGAAGAAGAAAAATTACATTAATACACTCATCACAATGAAGAAGATTTCACTCCTTTTTTGCCTATTGATTTTTGCTATGGCAGCTCCTGCGGTAGCCCGTACGAAGACATCCCGCAGCGCGACAGCCAAAGCGAATAAATCCGAAGCGCTATATGAATCGGTCAACAAGTCGTATGCCAATGGGCAGATATCTGTTGACAGCGTAATTGATCTTGCCCTGTACCATAAGGTGTGGAGCCCTGAACTGGCTGAACGCTGCCTCAAGCTGGTGGCTGATAAAAGTCCGCGCGCTGCCATGGAGTTAGGTGTGATATATGCCTTCTCTCCGGAGTATGCCAAACGTGCATCCGAGGGCGTCGAGCTCCTTCAGGCTGCGGCAAATGCCGGTTGCAATGAGGCCAACTGTTATCTGGGACTCTATTATTTCAATCATAATGACTACAATAAGGCCAAGGCCTGTTTCGATGCATGCCATCCGATTAAATATGGATTTGGTTACACGGCTCTCGGCAGTATGTATATCGAGGGAAAGGGCGTGAAAGAGGATCCGGCTAAGGCCCGCGAAAACTATCGCCAGGCAGCTCTGCTGGGCTATCCGAGAGGTATGGCTCTGTATGGATTTAACCTCCGCGCAACGGCCGCGGGTGAGGTCAACTATCCGGATTCGTTCTTCTGGCTGTATAATGCCGGCGATCTCGGTGATGATGCCGCCCGCACGACGCTTTTCCTACCGCGGCGCAATGAGAACCGCGGAGATTCCGAGAGTGCGAAGGATGCTTTACAGGCCCTGCTGTGGATTCAGGCCGCTCAGTCAGGTAAAAAGATACAGAACGAGCCGATTTATAAGGACGGTTTCCTTCCGAGCCTGAAAACAAGGGAAAAAGAAGCCGAGCGCGGTGATGACTGGGCACGGTTCTATCTCGGCAGTATGAACTATAACGGTGATTTCCTGAATCAGAACTATGCGCGAGCGATCTATTATTACGAACCGATCGCGCAGAACGGGAAACTCCCCCGCAATGTACTCGCTCTTGTCAACGAACGTCTCGCCGAGATGTACCGCACCGGCAAGGGCACAAAGGCCAATCGCGTCAAGGCTGACCAATATGCTAAGAGCGCCGCTCACTACGGCAGTCTCCCGGCTTATAAGATCGTAGAGAATATTAAATAAATAATCCCGGACTTACATGAAAAGAGGCCAAGCATCTGCTTGGCCTCTTTTCATGTAATTAATGGCAATTGACTTAGCATGGCTTTGAGCCGTATTGCCAGCCTTGGCATCGGCTCTGCAATGGTGAGCGCCACGAGGTCACCGGCGGCAGCATTCATGCCGGTTTATATAATGTCGGATGCAGTTACTTCAGTGAGTTGGGGATACTGTGTCTTTATCTTCTTGGGCAGCTTTGCCACGACCTCAGCATAGCTGTGGCGTATCAGGGATTCGATAAGATCGCGTGACAAGCCTCTTCGCAACGGCAGCTGGTTCCAGTATTTCTTATTCCAATGATAGGCAGGCTCAATATCGGAGTATTTGTCACGCAGTTCCAATGCAAAATCGGGATCAGCCTTCAATGCCAGATAGTCCGTGCCGTCAATTGCCATGCATGCAAAAATCTTGTCGCACACTCTGAAAAGAAGATTATCTTCGCCGAAAGCCATGTCCTCGGTCGCTAACGGTAGGGACAGGCAATATTCGCGGATTGATTCGGTATCCATATATCACTTTAGTTTGGCGATTATACATATACTGTTTCTCTACCGGAAAGCGATGTCCCCACAACGTAAGGAATATTCTACTGCGCGTGGAGTTTTTTTGTCAATTTCCTGGAGAGTTAAAGCGGTCATTACTAATAATTGTTACTTTGCGGTAAGTGTCTTTCTGTTAGGTAACGTCTTGTAAATCCCGACAATATACAGTATCTTTGAAAGAAACTTACTACCGCAAAGGTAATTATAAAACTTAAAAGTATAAAATATGAGCGACGTAAAGACAATCAACCAGGGTGAAAAATTTGCCCATGCATCAGTTGGAAATCTCCATGGATTCGAGGGAAAGCAATTCGTAAAGGATGCCACGGGCGCCACTTCGTGTGAAATATCTTTCGGAACATTGCCCTCGGGAGCATCCGTGCCTTTCTTTCACAGCCATTTTTCCAACGAAGAGAATTATATCATTCTTTCCGGTTCAGGTAAATTTCAGGTAGACGATGCCGTATTTGATGTTGCGGAGGGTTCCGTAATCCGTGTTGCGACTCACTGCGCGAGAAATCTTAAATGTACCTCGGCCGAGCCGATGTCCTACATCTGCATCCAGGCCAAGGAGGGCTCACTCGGCGGCTACACGATGACCGATGCCGAGCTTGTCGAACGCGA
>CAZIPQ010000094.1:7528-9322 GCA_964541165.1 uncultured Muribaculum sp. | reverse complement strand
CCTGTGAGCAGGCTCTTAAGGATGCCGGTCTTACTGCATCGGATATCGACGAGGTAATTCTTGTAGGTGGTTCTACCCGTATCCCTGCTATTCAGGAGATCGTCAAGAAGTTCTTTGGCAAGGCTCCTTCAAAGGGTGTAAATCCTGATGAGGTAGTTGCCGTAGGTGCCGCTATTCAGGGTGGTGTCCTTTCAGGCGATGTTAAGGATGTGCTTCTGCTTGACGTTGTGCCTCTGTCAGTAGGTATCGAGACTCTCGGTGGCGTGATGACCAAGCTTATCGAGGCCAACACCACAATACCTACCCGTAAGAGCGAGACCTTCTCGACTGCAGTTGATAACCAGCCTTCGGTTGAGATCCACGTTCTTCAGGGTGAGCGTCCTCTTGCTAAGGATGACAAGACCCTTGGTAAGTTCCATCTCGACGGTATCGCACCCGCACCGCGTGGCATACCTCAGATCGAGGTTACATTTGAGATCGATGCAAACGGTATCTTGAATGTATCGGCTAAGGATAAGGCTACCGGTAAGGAGCAGAGCATCCGTATCGAGGCTTCATCAGGCCTTACCGAGGAAGAGATCAAGCGTATGAAGGATGAGGCTGCCGCTAACGCCGCCGCCGATGAGGCTGAAAAGCAGCGTATCGACAAGCTCAACCAGGCCGACGCCATGATATTCCAGACCAAGAAGCAGCTCGAGGAGCTTGGCGCAGCCATCCCCGCTGACAAGAAGTCGGCTATCGAGGATGCAGTCGCTAAACTTGAGACCGCTCACAAGGCTCAGGATATCGCCGGTATCGATGCCGCTATCGCTGAGATCCAGAAGAAGTTTGGCGAGGCTCAGCAGGACATCCTCAATGCACAGCAGCAGGCTCAGGCCGGTGCCCAGCCGGGCGCAGGTCAGCAGGGTCCTACTCCTAATGCAGGCGGTGATGACCACGTGACCGACGTAGACTTCGAGGAGGTTAAGTAATCCCTCTAATTCAAATGTAATATTTAACTGAATTTGCAACCCGGTTCATCACTATTATGATTGACACCGGGTTGCTTTTTAATTTATACAGATATGATAAGACTTAATTGTTTCCTGGAAATTTCTGATAGCTCGTTGAAGCAGAAAGCAATCAACGCAGCAATAGAACTTGTCGAACTGTCACTCCATGACGAAGGTTGCATTACCTATGAAGCTTTCGGCAGCCTGACCTCTGACAACCATATCGAGATCGTTGAGACATGGAAAGACGAAGAGAGCCTGAAGGCTCACATGGCAGCACCCCACTTTAAGCGCCTCGTTCCCGAACTTGAGGAATGCGGAACCCTCACCCTCGAAAAATTCGACTTCTAACATAAAGAACGGTATCGGGACGACTACAGCCCTTACCCATACCACTCAATTTAGCAAAAGGATAGACTATGTCAATGACACAGCCTATCCTTTTGTATTTGGTTCCCAATAATTGGATTATATGACTTGCGGGCAATCAATTAATTCAATCTTTTTTGTAACTTTGGCTTTAAATGGAGATATTATGTCAGAGGAGGTAAATACGAATCGCTTTTATCGTGTATCGGAGACGGAAATGAATAGCTATCGGCTTACGTCGATGGAAGAACCGGGCGATGAGCGCATGGCGCAGATAATGCACGAAGTCGCTGAGGATGCACGCGAGAGTACCCGCAGGGCTGCTGAACGGGTGGCTGTAGGAATTGAAGCGGCGACTCAAGATGCCCGGCTCAGGGTTAAGGAAACTATAAACAAGCTTCGCAATGGCAGCAAGTGAGCATCGTCCCGTTCT
>CAZIPQ010000094.1:1973-7428 GCA_964541165.1 uncultured Muribaculum sp. | reverse complement strand
TTTGATGTTTCAATCGGTTGTAATTACTGGTTGTTGTTGAGCCAGTCGGTCCGGACTTTATCGGGCAGATGCTTGACGGTAAAATTGGAGAATACGACATTGAAGCCGTCGCCGTCAGGAAATCCTTGCAAAGTTACAGGCTAAGAATTCAACAGAGGCATGTCGCCGGGCAAAGCAACTTAATATCATCGGTTGAACGACGGTATCAAACAACATGTCGCCAACCACACTTGCGGTGGCCGGCGACATGACGTATAGGTTTTAGAGTTTACAGAAGTATTGAATGTAGCCAGTCCGCTACAAGCATTGAGGTCTCTTTCTGAGTGTAGGTAAATGTATGGTTCTCATCCGGAATCAGTCTCAGCTCGCTCCCCTTGATTTTTTCATTATAACGCTCGGCGTAGGTATAGGGCACTATCTGGTCATGTGTTCCCTGGACAATCAGTGTCGGGCCGGTATAATTGGCCGCAGTTTCGTAGATGGGCAGCCGCAGTGCTGTCTCGACATAATTCTTTCCAAGAAGCAGAGCCCCGGCCTCAGGCGAGTGTGGCAGCTCGATGTAGTCACCCTTGAAGTTCCATGGATCATATCTGGCTCCCATGGTATTGCCTCGCAGCGCATCGTCGCGCAGCACAGCCGCAGCGGCCAGTAACACTTCAGCTTTTATTTCCTTGTCGCCAAGCTCACCGCTTACCATGCTTACGACCACTCCACCCTGCGAATGACCTACAAGGCTTATATCCTTGACCCAGGATTGCTTTTCGGCCCATGCAATTACATTCTTCAGGTCATCAATTTCGTTAAGCACGGTCATATCCTTGAACTCACCGTCACTTTTGCCATGTCCGTTGAAGTCAAACCGTAAAGCCGCCATCCCCTGACTGACGATACTGTTGGAAAGATCGGTCATGAACGGAGAGCGGCAGTTGCCGCTGAAGCCATGACAGATTATTACCAAAGGTACTTTCTCTTTCGACGCGGGACGGTTGACGATGGTGAACAGTTTACCGACTGATCCTTGCAGGCGTAATGTATCGGTGGTCTGTGAATGTGCGGAAAACATTGCGGATACAGTCATTGCAGTAGTTAAAAGTAGTTTTTTTATCATATTCAGGTTGTGTATTTATGGTTATGCTATTTTAACAACTGTAGTTCTCCGCGGGTTTGGTGGGGTCAGGCCATTTATATGCGATAGTGGTAGCTTAATGAGTGATATTGGTATTCATGATGCCTCTGTAAGTTAATACTTTTGCAAAAAATGACCGATATGTTGAAATTCCAGATTAGTATGTTGCTCATGCTGGCGATTGCATTTGGCGCCTGCGCATCATGTACGACAAAAAGTGATGAACCTGATGATAACCTTCCGGTGAGTGAAAATCCCGGGGAGGATGCTGTAGCCGGCCTGACAGGCAAAGTGCTTGTGGCCTATTTTTCATGCACTAATACGACAAAGGGTATAGCCGGAGAAATAGCGGACATTACCGAC
This sequence comes from uncultured Muribaculum sp., assembly GCA_964541165.1. GTDB lineage: Bacteria > Bacteroidota > Bacteroidia > Bacteroidales > Muribaculaceae > Muribaculum. Next base: position 5,939 of record CAZIPQ010000094.1, on the reverse strand, counting down.
GGCACACTCTTCCGTATAGATCCCGGGCAGCCATATACCGATGCGGATCTTGACTATAATAGTGATTGCCGTGCCAATCGTGAGCAGAATGATCCGTCCTCCCGTCCATCAATCAATGGCATGCCTGACGATCTTGGAAACTATGATGTGATTTTTCTTGGCTATCCTATATGGTGGGGTAAAGCTCCGAGGATTATCAGCACTTTCCTTGAGAGTGGTGATTTCAGCGGCAAGACAATCATTCCGTTCTGCACATCTCATTCAAGCGGATTAGGTAACAGCGCCTCCGATCTTCATGCCTTAGCCAAGGATGCAGTATGGAAGTCCGGAAAGCGATTTGGTAGCGGGACAGCAAGAACTGAGATAGAGAAATGGATAAATGGGCTTGGAATTAAATTTGATAAAAACAATCTGAAAGACGATATGAATGATGTGAACTATGCAAACTTTCCTCTTTCCGAGGGTAAGAACGGAGCGGCTCCCGTGATCAGGCTTAGCAGCGGATATGACATGCCTGTTGTCGGGCTTGGCACATATAGTCTCACAGGTGATGTATGTGTAAATTCGATAAAATCAGCGATTGCGTGTGGGTTCCGAAAGATAGACACTGCCCACATGTATGGAAATGAAGTTGAGGTCGGGAAAGGTGTCCGTGAGTCAGGAGTGCCGCGTGAGGAGATTTTTGTTGCCACAAAGATCTATCCTGATCAGTATTCCGACCCTGAGAAGGCTATTGATGAATGTATCCGCAAACTTGACATAGGATATGTCGACCTGATGCTGCTCCATCATCCCGGTGATGATGACGTAAAGGCATATAAGGCGATGGAAAAGTATGTGAAGGAGGGTAAGATAAGGTCGCTTGGTGTGTCATGTTATTATATTGATGAAATTGACGATTTTATCGGCAAGGTCAACATTAAGCCGGTGCTCGTGCAGAATGAGGTACATCCTTATTACCAGGATATCAATGTAGTGCCCCATATACAGCAGCTTGGTATTGCTGTGGAGGCATGGTATCCGCTTGGCGGCCGCGGCCATCAGAAAGAACTGCTGAGTGATCCGGTGCTTACCCGGATAGCGGCTGAACATGGTAAATCGGTGGCCCAGGTCATTCTCCGCTGGGATCTGCAGCGCGGAGTGGTCGTGATTCCGGGATCAAGCAATCCTGATCACATGAAGGAGAACATCTCGCTGTTTGACTTTGAACTCTCTCAAGAAGAAATGGCAGAGATAGAAGCTCTCAACCGTAATGAAAAACATGACTGGTATTGAACTATGAAAAAGGTGAAGATAACGGTATTGCGCCGCTCATTCAATGAGGATATGGTAAAGGAATATGGCGTCGAGGAGCTGAAGCCATGCGGTGCGGTAAAGGACGGGCAAGTATTTTACTCCGGCCTTGGAAAACCTGACGGCTTTTGCGACGGCGCATGGCATGCGATATATCCTTATGTATTCGCACTTGCCAACGGTGCCGAAAGCTTCTGGTACAAGGATAGCTGGGTGCGTCATGACCGGATGGCGATAGCATGCTGCAATGACGGCCTCAGGCCTGTATTCTTCAGGATCGAGGCTACCGATGAGGAGATAATGCCTTAACCGCAGACTTTCGGGATAATATGACTTACGGCTTACACTTTCCGACCGGTGGCTCGGTGAGTGTAATGCGCACAATCGTGGTCCGGGCGAGACTCCGATTTATCGCTTCATCAAAGTGGTCCATATATCCCGGCAGGAACCTTAGGCAGAGCAGCCGCAGTGCCTCAATCTTTTCTTCGGGATCGGTTACGATGGCCGCTTTCCCGACTGCGACAGCCGAGTGATAGTATTCGGTGAAATTCCCTTTCTCTTCCTCGAATTTTGGCGTGCACTTGCTCACGGCCGAAAGGCTGACCACCGGGTTAAAGGCAAGACAGTCAAGCTTCTCTCCCTCATCGGCGCAGTGGAAGTAGAAAGTCGTGTCATCGCGTCTTACCAGCGACAGCGGCAGTCCGTAGGGTGTTCCGTCAGGGCGCGTCATGCTGACGGTGACAAAAGGAGCCTTGTCAAATACTTCCAGAGCCCATGACGCATCTTTCTGCCTTGAAGCTTTTCGCATCGGTCTCATATCAGTGACGGGTCGGGGTTAGATAAATGGCTGAGAATGCCATGTCGAGACGCGGTATCGGGTCAGAATAGTGGTTGCCCGGCACGCTTTCAAACTGTGTGTCGATGCCGGCCTGTCGGAGTAGTGATACGATTGCCGCAGTATTTGCCTCCACCGTACCGAATACTTTCGACCGGCCCTCCTGATTGCCGAGAAGGAAGAATGCCTTGCCCTGTTTCGGAGGTATCGTGCGACTCTTCATCCAGTCAAGGAAACCCTCGTACCAGAATGATCCCGAAAGCGAGGCGATATTGGTGAATGTGTCACAGACCATCCATTGCCACATGGCAAATAGTCCTGACATCGACACGCCTACGAGTGAGCGCTCAACATTCTCTCCGACACCAAGCCTGGTCACGATCTGCGGGATGACCTTCTGCTGCAAAAGAGTGAGAAATTCCGGCGACTCTCCCTTGAAGTCATCGCTCCCTTTTGGCACTCCGGGTGCGGGCCACGGACTGAACACGCTCTCCCAGTCCATCCCTGTGATCACCACGATGTCGGTGCCGTATTTCCAGGCTGCCGCTTCCATCCAGCCGGTGAGTATATCCATTGGGTAGAGGATATACGCGATCCTGCCGGTGCCGCTTCCGGCGACGCACTGACACTTCAATCGTTCTATATTAAATTCCTGTATCATAATATTTCATCATATCAGGCATATCTTCAAATCCTACCGAACTGTAGACAGGCTTTCCATCGGCAGTGGTCTCAAGATATATCTTTCCGCAATCATGTTTCTTTGCCTCCTCGATGAGTCTCGTGACAATCTGATGTGCGATTCCCCGGTTTCGGAAATCTTTCCTGACATATATGTTCATCAGGTAAGCGCACCGGCCTGTCGGATTGTCAGGCGACGGCAGTTCTTCGGTCAGACACACTCCACCGCAACCACACTCGTCACCCTCATGCTCGGCAACGAATGCGATATGTGATCCGTCGGTAATGTGGCGTGAATAGTAATCCCTGTTGGCATCCAGGAGCTGATTGTCAGGAGTTAATCCGAATACATTACGGATCACCTCCTCACGCCAGCGCATGAGCGCCGACACCTCGCTCAGCTGTCTCAGAGTAACTGTCATACTCTTCCCTTCTACGTGATTATTTCAGGGCCTGGCCATCATGGAAAGCATTGCCGGCACGCTTGCCGAGGGCGATGTAGCCATTATGGATCGGGTCGAAGGTGATCAGCTGCATCTTCTCGACATCGGGTTTGCCGTCTTCGGCGAGATAAGCTTCGTCACATACTATGTTGACAATCTCCGCGATGAGGTAATAACCGGTAGGCGATTCAAAAAGCTTATCCTTGATGCGACATTCCATTGTCAGCGGGAAGTTCTTGAATACAGGCGCATTCACATTCTCGGCTTTCACGGCCTCCCAACCGGTTTTCTCCATTTTCTCGGGATGAGTCTTGGCGCTCACAATGCCTACGTAATCGGAGGCTGTCATAGTGTCGACGGTAGCAAATGCCACTGTGAATTCCGGACAACGGGCGAGATTGTCGGTTGTGGAATGTGAACCCATTGATATCATTATCTCGGTCATGTCCCACTGGCCGCCCCATGCGGCGTTCATCGCGTTAGGTGTACCGTCGGCGTTATATGTGCCGATAATCAGTACCGGCTGCGGCAGCAGCCATGCTTTAGGCTTGAAATTTTTCATAATATATAAATTGGTTGTATCTATATAACATCGCAGGATCAGCGATTGTGCGGTACAAGCTCGATAGCCTGCTTACCGGTCATTCCGGCGATATCGAGGCGCAATACCTTGACTCGGTTCAGGCACTGCGCTATCTCGTCGTCGGCATCGAT
>CAZIPQ010000094.1:0-1873 GCA_964541165.1 uncultured Muribaculum sp. | reverse complement strand
CATAGCTTATCGGCACGCCGTAGGGCTCACCGTCGGTGTCGACAAGCGAAAGCACTCCATTGCTCATTTCGCGGAGTATCTTTATTGCATCCTCCTGCGGGAGCAGCTGTCTGATACGCCTCATTTTGTGGTCCATGATTATATGATTTTTAAGCCGATAATGGAAATTATCAGTGTGGTTATGAAAAATATGCGCCAGAACGAAGCCGGCTCATTGAAAAAGAATATACCAACCAGCACGGCGCCCACGGCACCGATACCGGTCCATACCGGATAGACGGTGCCGAGCGGAATGGTGCGCGATGCCCTGGCCATCAGATACATGCTCAATGTCAGGGCAGCGAGAAATCCGGCCCACCACCAGTATTGTGCGGCACCGACTGCGGTTTTGGTCTTTCCGAGACAGAAAGTGAAGCCTACCTCCATCAGGCCTGCGATGATAAGATAAATCCAGCTCATTTTTTGTCAAAGTGTTTACGGGATTTCTGAATGGGCTTCATGTTTTCCTTGGCCCATTCTATCAGCGGGAGCAGGAGCGGTATAAGGGTCGTGCCGCGTTCAGTCAGGGTGTATTCCACTCTCGGAGGTATTTCGGCGTATGCCTGACGGCTTATAAGTCCGTCGGCTTCAAGGGTCTTGAGCTCTTTTGACAGCACCTTTGACGAGATATCGGGTATATGTCTCGCTATGTCGGAAAATCGTGCAGTGCCTAAAACATCAAGCAGAAGTAATATCAGCATCGGCCACTTGGCGCCGAAACGTGCCACGATGTTGCGGACAGGGCAATTGCTGACGTCAGAGAACTGGTTTAATATGTCGTTCATTTTCGCTTCGGATAGGTTCACTTCCTGCATTACTATTAGTGTGATTTGGAAAGTAAATTACTTTGGCAAAGATAATGAGTTTGTCAGATAATACAAAATTGTCGCGTATGCGGCCCAACTGGGCGACGCCGATGTAATGGCGATTATCTGTAATTCTGGTCTGAATTTCCATAATTTGGGTAAGAATGTGCGGATAATACGCTTTAACTTTGTACATGTAAAATAGTAAATTTAAAGTAGAATAGATATTTTCCCTGATCACATGAAGCGTTTTATTTTTGCATTAGTTTTAATCTCATTCAGTATATCACAAATTATGGCACAACAAAAAATAGTACAGACCGCCGGTCGTCAGCAGCTTGGCGAGTTTGCTCCCGAATTTGCCCGTCTCAACGACGACATTCTTTTCGGTGAGGTTTGGAGCCGGAATGACCTTCTGTCACTCCGCGACAGAAGCCTCGTAACCATCACAAGCCTTATTTCTCAAGGTATTACCGACTCGTCGCTTACCTTCCACCTTCAGGAGGCTAAGAAAAACGGCATTACCCGCACGGAGGCCGCCGAAATCATCACCCATATCGCGTTTTATGCCGGATGGCCTAAGGCGTGGGCTGCTTTCCGCCTTGCCAAGGAGGTTTGGGCCGATGATGTGACCGGTGATGATGCCAAAGCCCGTTTTCAGCGCGAGATGATATTCCCAATCGGCGATCCTAATACGGCCTATGCTAAATATTTCATAGGAAACAGTTATCTTGCTCCGGTGTCTACATCGCAGATCCCGTTTTTCAATGTTACCTTCGAGCCGGGATGTCGCAACAACTGGCATGTGCATAAGGCAGAGAAGGGTGGAGGTCAGATGCTCGTAGGTGTGGCCGGCCTCGGATGGTATCAGGAAGAGGGAAAACCTGCCGTGGAGATACTTCCCGGCACCGTGATCAATATCCCTGCCAATGTGAAGCACTGGCATGGCGCAGCCAAAGACTCATGGTTTGCCCATCTTGCATTTGAGGTTCCCGGCGAAAAGTCGGAGAACGTATGGCTCGAACCCG
>CAZIPQ010000093.1:2467-9500 GCA_964541165.1 uncultured Muribaculum sp. | reverse complement strand
GGCGTCGCGGCGTGCGTTGCGCACCGATACCTTGGCGGTTTCAGCCTCAGCTTTTGACTGCTTTACGAGAGCCTTGCGACGCTCCTCGGTCAGCGGAGGTATGGAAAGGCGGATTACCTCGCCGTTGTTCTCGGGGGTGATACCGAGCTCAGAGTTGATGATGGCTTTCTCGATTTCCTTGAACATCGACTTCTCCCAGGGGGTGATGGTGATTGTACGGGCATCGGGCACACTCACGTTGGCAACGTTTGAGATGGGCACGGCGCTACCGTAGTACTCCACGCGGATGCCGTCGAGAATTTTCGGATTGGCTTTGCCTGCGCGGATGTGGGCGAGAGCTTCATCGAGATAGGCGATAGCCAACTCCATCTTCTCTTCAGCCGGGTCGAGGTAAGTCTTAACGTCAGTCATGATGATATGATTTTAAATGATTTGTATTATCAGTAAACGAGAGTGCCGATAGGTTCTCCTGCCACCACCTTGGCGAGATTGCCGGGAGTGTCCATGTCAAATACGATGATCGGAAGACCGTTTTCCTTGCAGAGAGTGGTAGCCGTGAGATCCATTACCTTGAGGCCGCGTGTGTAAACCTCGTCGTAGGTAATCTTGTCAAACTTGGTAGCGGTGGGGTCTTTCTCCGGATCGGCAGTATATATGCCGTCAACACGGGTTCCCTTGAACATTACGTCGGCCTCTACTTCTATGCCGCGCAGAGCCGAACCGGTATCGGTGGTGAAGAACGGATTGCCCGTACCGCCTGAAATTATTGCTACGGCTCCGGCGTTCATTGCGTCGATTGCGCGCCATTTGCTGTAATGCTCGCCTATCGGGTGCATGTTGATGGCTGTGAACACTTTTGCCTTCTGGCCGATCGCTTCGAGGGCCGAACTCAGTGCCAGTGAATTGATCACTGTGGCAAGCATTCCCATCTGGTCGCCCTTCACGCGGTCAAATCCCTTGGAGGCACCCGAAAGTCCGCGGAATATGTTGCCGCCTCCGATCACGATGGCTATCTGAACGCCTGTAGCCACGGCATCCTTTATTTGAGAGGCATATTCGTTGAGACGCACTGTGTCAATGCCGTAGCCTTGTGCGCCCATCAGTGATTCGCCGCTTAGTTTAAGCAGTATGCGTTTATATTTTCCACTCATTGCTGTTGCTTGATTAAAAGGTTGTTTATGCAAAGATATAAAAAAGCGCTTGTCCTGCAAAAAGTGTCACTTAACTTGTGTAAGACTGTAGATAATGGTCGGTATCTCGATGTTGTTGAGCATACGGCCGAAGCGCTCTGCACCTACACCGATCGCATATACCGGAACTGGATTGGCTGTATGGTTGCCGGTGATGAAATCGGTACCCATGTTGTAGTTGATCAGGTCAAATACTCCGGTGATAAATTCGTTGTAGGCGTTATACAGTCCTTTTTTATTTTCAGATGCATGCTGTACGAAGGTCTTGTCAAATGCGGCGCGCAGTTGCTGTTCCTGCTCGGGAGTGACAGGCATTGTGTCCCACAGACCGAAATAACGTTTTAACATCGGCTGCATCTCATCCCATGTGTACTGATGACCCTCCTTGACGCGGTCACGGCATATATCGGCAAAGCGGTCTTTGCTCATTGACTGGCGTGAGGCCTGGCTAAGGTCAACATGTCCGTGGTGATTGGGATGGCCTATAGCCATGCCGCCGGTATCATGGTCGGCGGTGACTACTATCAGGGTTTCGTCGGGATGCTGGAGGTAAAACTTGTAGGCTTCGCCTATCGCGTCCTGAAGCACGAGCACTTCACGGATCACCGATGCCGGGTCATTGGCATGGGCGGCGTGATCCGACAGGCCGTTTTCCACCATCATGAAAAATCCCTGTGGAGCATCCTTGCTTACATGGGCTATGGCCGCACGGGTCAGATCAGCGAGTTTCATGGCTCCGGGAATAGAGTCGTTGGCATAGCCGATATTGTTTTTGTTGCCCCACACGCCGTCGGGACTGAGTATCCACAGGCGACGGTTGTCAGAGATTGTGGAGCCGTCGGTTCCGTACACGATCTCGATGCCGGCGCTGTCAATCATTGCCTTAAGATTGTCGTCGTAGCCGCGTAGTGAGCAACCGCCCATGAAATCGAAGCCGGAGTGAATGGCGTCGACATCGATGTCACGATAGTTGCGACGGTTGGGATTGTGGGCGTAAAATGCTGCCGGAGTGGCGTCATCGGGCGCATTTGAGGTGAGTACTGCTATACGGCGTCCTTCGTTCTGCAGACGATGGGCTATCGAGTACACGGCCGTGGTGTCAGGGCTCATGCCTATCATGCTGTTTTTGGTCTTGACGCCGGTGGCGAGAGCAGTGCCGGCGGCAGCCGAGTCGGTTACTTTGGATGAGGCCGAATATGTCAGGGCCTGCGATGCTACCGGAAACTGCATCATCAGTATCGGCTCATCGTTGCCGAGAGTAAACCGGTTGTAGTATTCAGTGGCGTTTACATGTCCCATGCCCATGCCGTCGCCGATAAATAGAAATACGTACTTGGCTTGCGGTGAGGCAATGGCTCCCATGCCTGTAAGCGTCATGATGACGCCGGTTAATAGATTACGTAGCATTGTTATGTTCAGTTTAAGGTTAACGTCGGTTCATTTTCAGCATCGGCTCGATAAAGTGACGGTCGTTGCTGAGGCGCGGTATCTTGCGTTGGCCCCCGAGCTTGCCGGTGGATGCAAGCCAGTCATCAAACAGGTGCGGACGGGCGGCCTCTACCGTCAGTCGGTCAAGGAATATGCCGCCTGTACGTTTGGCCTGGTAATCGGAATTCTCTTTCTGGAGATTGAGATCGAGACGGTCGGCAAATTCTTCCATATCGGCCGGCGGTACCGTGAATTCGATCAGCCACTCGTGGCGTCCGCGTGAGCGGTCGCCGGCATACACCGGAGCGGCGGTATAATTGGCTATCTCACAGTTAAGCTCGTCACACGTGCGGGTTATGGCGGCATCGGCATTATGGACCATCAGTTCCTCGCCGAATGCGTTGATGAAGTGTTTCGTGCGGCCCGAAATGATGAATTTTACCGGATTTACCGATGTGATTTCCACCGTGTCGCCCACCATGTATCGCCACAGGCCGTTGCATGACGTGATTACGAGGGCATAGGTGTGTCCTGCCTCCACTTCCCATGCCGCGATAGCGGCCGGATTGGGCTTGCCGACCTCGTCGAGCGGAATAAACTCGTAGAAGATCCCTATGTCTGGAAGTAGCAGCATGGCGTGGTCGGACGGATCATTCTGCACGGCAAAGAAGCCCTCGGAGGCGTTGTAGGTCTCCACATAGCGCATGCGCGATGTATCGGTTATATGGCTGTAGGGCAGACGGTAGGGGTCAAAAGCTATGCCTCCGTGGAAAAATACCTCAAGGTTAGGCCACACTTCGTGGATTGATGATGCACCGGTATGGGCGAGAACTTCCCTCAGTACGGTCAGAAACCATGAAGGAACTCCGGATATGTTGGTTATGCCATGTTCACGTGACGATGCCTCGACGAGTGCCGGCAGTTTCTTGTTCCAGTCCTCCATCAGCGCAATGGACTTGGAGGGCACCCTGAGCAGGTTGACAAGCGGATTTATGCGCTCGATCAGATGTGCCGACAGGTCACCTACCTCCACTCCCTTGGGCAGCGTGAGTTCGTTGGCGAAGCTGCCTCCGAGAATAAAGCTCTTTCCGTCGAAAATACGGCTGTCGGGGTAGTTGAGCAGATAGTGGGCCACCACGTCAAATCCGCCCTGATAATGGTTGAGCTTCAGGGAGTCATCAGTGACGGGAACATACTTGCTCTTTCCGTCGGAAGTGCCTGATGACTGTGCGAAACGGCGGGTGATACCGGGCCACAGGACATCGCGCTCCCCGGCTATCATGCGTTCCACATAACTGCGCACGTCGGCATATTCGTTGATCGGCAGGCGCTTACGGAATTCGTCGTAACTTTTTATGGAAGCAAAGTCGTATTTTTGTCCGATAGCCGTGTTGCGGGCACGATTGAGCAACCATGTCAACTGTCGCCACTGCACTTCCTTGATGTTGAGTGCGTGGTGCAGCGACTGGCGCGCACGCTTTGTGAAGAATGGCTTTATTAACGACGTTATGCTCATTGAACGCTTACTGGCTTAGATGGGCTTGCGGAATACGGAACGCTTGCGGTGGAGTCGGCGCTCGAAAAATTTCCACTGTTGCTGCACACTCTCGTTGTCGGCAAGTTCAAGATTGCTCTCGGCCCACTTGTATCCGTTGTTGATGAAGGCCGGGATGAGGTCGGTAAACAGAAGTGCGTTCACACCTTTGCCCTGATATTCCGGCTTGACGGCCACAAGGAGAAGGTCGACTGTGTCGTTTTTGCCTTTCATTGCTTTCAGCAGATGAATCCAGCCGGTGGGAAACAGCTTGCCCTTAGACTTCTGAAGTGCCTTCGTAAGCGACGGCATCGATATGCCTACGCCGATTAACTTATCATCCTTGTCGACGATGACACACACGTTGTCAAGGCGCAGCATCGGCAGATACATGTCGATATAGTAGGTGATCTGCTTCGGAGTGAGGGGAGAATAGCCGTAAAGCTGGTCATAAGCCTCGTTGATCAGTTCGAACAGGGCCACGCCGTAATCGTCCTTCAGCTTTTTCGCACTGGTATATCGGAGCGTGCGCAGGCCAAGCTTGCGGCGCACGATGTCACCTACTCGCTGGAGCTGGTCGGGTACACGATCGGGAACCTCCATGCGGAATTCAATCCAGTTGGCATCCTTTTCGTAGCCCATGCGCTCCATCTGGCGCGGGTAGTACGGGTAATTGTAGATGGTGGCCATGGTGCCCAGCTCATCGAAACCGTAGGTCAGCATAGCCTCATGATCCATGTCGGTAAAGCCCATCGGGCCTATGATAGAGGTCATGCCACACTCTCGTCCCCATGCGGTTACGGTGTCAAAGAGGGCGTCGACCACTTCGTCGTCGTCGATAAAGTCGACAAATCCGAAGCGCAGGTCACGCTGCCCGCTCCGCTCGTTGACCACATCGTTTATTATGCCTGTTATGCGTCCTACCGGTTTTCCGTCGCGGTAGGCCATCCATGACTTTGCACGGCATGTGTCAAATGCGGGGTTCTTCTCCGGAAGCAACGTATTGATTTCGTCAAAAATCAACGGCGGAACATAATATGGATTTCCCTTATAGAGGTCGATGCCAAATTTTACATAAGGCTTGAGCGCCTTGCGGGTATATGGAATTTCGCGTATTTCTACTGACATTATCTGTTGAATTAATGTGTGAATGTCGTTATAGCCATCAGTATGGTCATGATGACGAGGAAGGTGATTATCAGGATATACAGATGAGCCGATGAGCGGTTGCCGAGCGCGAGTGCAAGATCCTGGACGTCGCGGTAACGCTTTTTCGCATCCGGGTCGGTGCAGCGGTTGGCCACACGGCGCAGCTGAGGGTTCTTCTCGGGCATGGCGTCAAGTGCCTCCGAAAGCACTTTGCCGTAATTGTATATATCCTCCGAGGCATCGGCGGGGTCAATATGCTTAAGCTGGTCAAAACCTACATCTATCAACTTGAGATTGCCGACATTTTCAGTAAACAGGATGCGCTCGGGGCGGATAGGGTGGTGTACGATATGGTTGGTCTGGATATAATCTATCGCATCCACCAGATCGGTAGTGAGTTTCTTGATTATGTCGGGTGTTACCTTGTGCTCGTCAATGAGTTTGCGCAACGTATCACCGTACACATCATCGGTGATAATGCAGCGCCCCAGGCCCGGGACATCCTCAAAGTCATTTATCATCACGATGTGGGAGTGAGCCAGATTGTAACGCACGTCAAACTCTTTCTCGATCATTTCGCGGTACTTGGGGTCATCGGCATACTCGGCTTTCAGTGTTTTGAGCATAACCCATTTGCCGTGTTTCTTGGCAGTGTACACGTCATAGTATTCCTCGTCCCATTCGGGAAGATGTTCTATTTCGGTCCACTTCTCGGACTCGTTTGATGTGTTGCTGGGTGCAGTCATGACAGGAGCTGTTACAAATGTAAGTCACAAAAATACAAAAAATGCAGTAAAAACATGAATTTCACGTATACTTTTATGGTGTTTTGGATGGTATTGCTGCTGATTGCACGTAAGTGTAGCCTGCCATGCGCCGTATACGCTGCTTACAGTTTATTAGTAAAAAATGTTAATTGATGTTGCAAATTGGTGGAGTATGCGTATATTTGCGATTGGGAAATGGACTGAATAGTCCTATTCCTCCACTTAACCATTTAATTATCACATACATGCTCAACGACTCGTTTTTGCCGTTTGCATTTATTTGCTTTACTTCATTTTTTACACTGACCAATCCGCTTGGTACGATGCCTATTTTCCTTACCATGACCACAGGCATGACGCATGCTCAACGCAACTCAGTAGTGAAAAGGGCATGTATCATATCTTTCTTTACATTGCTGGTATTTACGATCGGAGGCCAGTTTCTGTTTAAATTTTTCGGTATATCTACCAACGGCTTCCGTATAGCAGCCGGTTTTATCATTCTCAAGATTGGCTATGACATGCTTAACGCCCGCTATACGCAGACCAAACTGAAGGATGAGGAGATCAAGAAATATGCCGAGGATATTTCGATCACCCCTCTGGCGATACCGATGATGTGCGGTCCCGGCGCGATAGCCAACGGTATCATGCTTATGGATGATGCCGTGACCCTCGAGATGGAGATGACCCTATTCATCATCATCGGATTGGTGTATTTCCTTGCTTATATAATTCTGAAGGAGTCCCACAGGCTCATAGCAATCATAGGCGATACCGGCAATAATGTGATGATGCGCCTTATGGGACTTATCCTGATGGTGATAGCTGTAGAGTGTTTTGTGGGAGGCCTCAAGCCTGTACTGATCGACATCATACAGTCGGCCCGCTGCTGACAGTGCCCACGGCACCGGTCAAAGCATAGCAACCGATGCCAGCAGCGTAATGGCTATCGTCGTGTAACC
>CAZIPQ010000093.1:0-2367 GCA_964541165.1 uncultured Muribaculum sp. | reverse complement strand
CGCACGATAAGAGCCATTATCGTGGCCAGGGCAAAGGAATTTGCCGCATGACATGACGGGAACCCGTAGCGGCCACCACGGTAGTCGTTGACCACATGGATGAATTCTGACAAGGGGTTGTTGGGGTTGGCGGGGCGCATGCGCTCACACAGGGGGCGGATCACCGACGCGCATAACTGATCGGCTAAAGTGATGGCCAGTACCACTCCGATAACAAGTGCTATCGCCTGACGGGTATTGAAGCCCTTGATCAATATCAGCAATACGGTGGCGTACATGGGGATCCATACAAACTTGCCTGTGACAATCCAGAAGAAATTGTCCAGGAGCGGCGTATGGAAGCTATTGAAGAATAGCAGTATCTGAGTGTCTATGTTGTTGAGTAAATCGATCATGTGTGTTGTAGTTTAAACTGGTTGTTTACGATTGATAATGAAAATCAATGACGCGCAAAGTCGTCAGCAAGCATCTGTAACATAGCCTTAAGGCGGTCGCATACAGCCGGATCGCCGGTTGTATCGGTTATCTCTCCCGTAACGACGTTGATCGTGGCTTCTCCATCGGGAGTTATCATGGCAGCTGTCTCAGGCTCGGCAAAGTAGGCGAGCTTGGGCGATGCCGGATCAAGCAGGTCGCGGCTGAACCTGAACTGCGAGTGGTCGAGGCCGAGCATACCGAGCACTGTAGCGGCTATGTCCATCTGCGAGGCCGGCATGTCGAGCATTCCATGCTGCTTCAGGGCACCGCCGGTGAGTATTAGCGGAATATGGTGTCGCTCGGCGATAGGCTCAAGGTTGCGCGGGTAGGCTCCATAATGGTCGGGGACCAGAAGCACGAGGGTGCTGTCCCAGGCCGGTGACTGGCGGAGGTTTCTGATAAAGCTGCCTACTACGCTGTCGGTAAATGCAAAGGCATTGGCTGCCGGATCCTCGAGCTTTTTATAGGGTACCTCAAACGGCTCATGGCTGCTTGAGGTCTGGATTACTCGTAATTCGGGCTTGCCGGAGCGCTCTTTTTCGATGTCACCGGCCACACGTTGCAGCAGCACATCGTCATGTGCGCCCCATTTGCCGAGCCGTTGCGATACCGGGAAGTCCTTGTCGCGGATTATATTCTCAAAACCGCCGCTTACCAGCAGCGCGTTCATGTTGGTGAAATTTATGTCGCCGCCGTAATAATAATTCAGTCCGTAACCGGCCTTTTTCAGCTCAAGCGGCCATGAGGGCAGAAGCTCGATCTTGTCGACATACTTCATCACGCTTACAGGCGGTATTCCGGGATAGCCGTTGAGGATCGAGGGCAATGCCCGGTCGGTGCGGAAACTGTTGGCATACATGTTGGTAAACAACAGGCCGTCAGCGGCGATGGAGTCGAGGTTGATAGCTATTGCTTCGCCACCCAGCGACGGCATCAGGTGAGCCGAGAAGCTTTCGAGAATGATACATATCACGTCGGGCCGACGGGTTGTAAGCATCATTGCCGAATCGGGAACCTCTTCAGCCGACGAAGTGTAGGATATCTCAGGCATGAGGCGTGACATTGACGCCTCATCGAAGTAGCTGAATGAATCACCCCCGTCGGAAGTGTGTGTGGCCGAATACAGCAGGCTGAAAGCGGGGTTGATGGCCGCGTGGTTCAACCGCTGGTTTTGGCTAAAGTAGGCCGAACTCAGGTTCATGGTCGACACTGTAAAGCCGCCTCTTATCGGGATGAACAGCGCGGCGGTGAGTACAAGCATCACGCCTGCCGATACAAGCCGTTTATTACGCTTGCCGATTGCCTTGACGCGGCGGTGCATTACGCCGAAGCGGTAAGCCTGATAGATAAGCACTGAGGCGATGGCCCATATCACAGCGAGTCCGACACACTGCACTACCGACATGCCGCCTATCACGGCCGCCGGTGATGACAGAAAATAAAATACCGGGGTCATGTCAAGCTTAAATCCCCAGAACGAGTATAATCCTGCATCGAGGGTCATCACGAGCCCCAGGACAGCGGCAATGACAGTGAAGTAAACGCGCTCGGCCGTCCGCAGCCATGAGCCGGGGACAAGCGAAGCGACGAGCAACAGCAATCCCGGGACGGCGGTAAGGTAGCCTGCCACACTCATGTCCATGGGAAGGCCGTGCCACACTGCTGACATCATATCGGCAAAGCCTGTGCCGGCATACAATTCGTGATGCAGCAGTACGAACGCAATTTTATAGACCACGCTTAAAAGCACGGTCACGACAAAACATGCGAGAAATTTTATGATGTAGCGCTGCATTATTTTCACAAATCTTTCCGACTATAATACAAAGATAATCATTTTTGCGCTAACAGCCACTGCTACAAGAGTTAAAAATGCTTTTCAGCGGACGG
>CAZIPQ010000092.1:2023-9509 GCA_964541165.1 uncultured Muribaculum sp. | reverse complement strand
TGAGGCTGTAGCGGCGCACGATGCGGCGCATGTTGTCCATCCCCTTGCCTCCCTCGAAAGCCACGTTGCTGAATGCAGGGGTCTCGTAGTAGTTAGGGCCGTTCTCGATGATCTCACATGGTGTCACGATGGTCAGGCCCTCATTTTCGGCAATAAACTTCGCTTTGGCTCCGGCCGCGTCCAACGCCGCCTTAAGCCCCTCGCGGTTATAGCGCTCCATGTCGGTATTGTCGATCTTGGTGATATTGAAGCTCGTGATGCCGCGGCGGTCCAGCTTGTCGGAAATATACTCTATGCGGCTGAAATCGTTGACGGTGGCCGAAAGACGCTTGGCCATCAGAAAGTTGACCGACACATCACTGTTGCGGTAATTGCCCATATCCGACACCACGATCAGGCTGTCAGGTACACCGGCCTCCTTCAGGGTGTGGCGCACTTTCTTCTCAATCTCCGATAATTTAACGATCGAGCTGTCGCCAAACGCCTTTGATTTATAATACTCTTCCATGCCAATCTCGATCGTAATGCGGTCAGGTATGATATTAACCGTCGCCGTGCCGGTCACTTCAATTATGTTAGTCACCTGTGACTGAGCAGTTAACGCCAGCAACAAACATATCGTCCACAATATCCGTTTTAATGACATAATTTTCATCGTTTGTAATTATTATACCGATTGCAAAGATAACCAAATTTACCAAAGTTCCTGCACCGGGAGTGAAATTAGGTAGGAATTTCGTGAATAATGGCACTTTGACGGGATAAAATATATGTAACTTTGCATCTGATAAAACAGGACTTTTATGGAAACTATATCGAATAAAGAATTTGGAGGCGAGCGCCCGTTGTTTGGCTCCCATGATCTTAAGCTTGAGAATGTCACTATCCATACCGGCGAGTCAGCGCTGAAATGCTGCTCGGACATCGAGGCCGACCACTGCCGTTTTGAAGGTAAATATCCGTTCTGGCATGTCGATGGCTTCAAGATAAGCAACTGTCTGTTTACACAGGGCGCACGTGCCGCCTTGTGGTATTCGCGCAATCTGGTGATGACCGATACACAGGTTGACGCTCCCAAGATGTTCCGAGAGATGGACGGTATCACGCTGCGCAATGTCAATCTGCCCGACGGAGAGGAGACCCTATGGCACTGCTCTAATGTCGATATCCGGAATGTGACAATCGACAAGGCCGACTACCTGTTCATGCATTCACACGACATAAAGATAGCTGACTGGCACCAGAACGGCAACTACTCATTTCAGTATTGCCGCAACGTGGAGATCCGCAATGCAGTAATCAATTCAAAGGACGCTTTCTGGGGCACTGAAAATGTCACAATCTACGACTCGGAGCTGCACGGCGAATATCTCGGCTGGCATTCACGCCGCCTCACACTCGTGCGCTGCCACATCTCGGGCACTCAGCCTCTATGCTACGCCCGCGACCTGACACTAATCGACTGCACCATGGATGCCGACTGTGACCTTGCTTTCGAGGACAGCGAGGTTAACGCAACTCTCACATCACCCGTGACAAGCATTAAAAATCCTATGCGCGGCTCCATCAAGGCACCATCAGTGGGACAGATCATAATTGACGAACATTCAAAGGCTACATCGCCTGTCAAAATCGAGACTGCATGATGAATTACGACTTTGACACTATCAATGACCGCCGCGGATCAGGCTCGATGAAATGGGACGGCCATGGCGACGACGCCGACGTCATACAGCTGTGGGTGGCCGACATGGACTTCCGCACGGCTCCGGCCATCATCGACGCACTGACCAAACGCGTGTCTTCAGGCATATTCGGCTATACCGACGTCCCGGCATCATATTACGACGCCCTGAGGCAGTGGTTTCTCGCCCGCCACGGATGGGAAATTGACCGCGAGAAAGTAATATACACCTCGGGGGTAGTACCTGCACTGTCGGCAATCATCAAGGCTCTCACCTCTCCGGGCGACGGAGTAATAGTCCAGATGCCTGCCTATAACTGCTTTTTCTCCTCGATACGCAACAACAAGTGCCGACAGCTCGACAATCCTCTGCTCCGCACCGACACTGCGACAGGATTTACCTACGGGATAGATTACCGACAGCTTGAGGAACTTGCCTCGCGGCCCGACACACGTCTGCTCATATTATGCAACCCTCACAATCCTACCGGACGGATATGGCGCCGCGACGAGCTGGAGCAGATACGCGACATCTGCCGTCGACACGACGTGAGAGTGATCAGCGACGAGATCCACTGCGAGCTCATCCACGAAGGCTGCGGCCCGTATATACCCTACGCCACGGTTGACGATACGGCCGTGGTGTGCTGTTCGCCGAGCAAGGCATTCAATACAGCCGGCCTCCAGATCGCCAACATCGTGTGTACCGACGAAACGACAAGAGCACTTATCGACCGCGCCATCAACGACAACGAGGTGTGTGATGTCAATCCTTTCGGAGTGATAGCCCTTCAGGCGGCTTACAACGAGGGAGCCGCCTGGCTCGAAGCCCTCAACAGCTATCTTGACGACAATTTCCGCTTTCTTCGTGACTTCATCACGACTCGCCTTCCTAAGCTGAATGTATGCGACTCCGAATCAACCTACCTCGCATGGGTTGACATAACCGGAACCGGTATGAACGGCGATGAAGTGGAGCGTTTGCTTGTTGACAAGGCACGTGTGCGCATCAGCTCAGGAGGTACCTACGGCGACAACGGCTACATACGCATCAATTATGCATGCTCGCGTTCGCTCCTTGAAAAAGCCCTCATCAGGATAGCCGATATCCTGTGCTGAGCCATTTCCCTGCCCTATAAATAACAACAGCGCCTCAGTCATGGTGAGAAATCACCGCACCGAGGCGCTGTCTTTTATGTATATCTACAGATCAGGAAAGTGTATAGTCACCTGCTTTTTCAGTGACTACAGCCTGAAGCTGCTCTTTGGTCAATTCCTTGCCATCGGCAAACTCTACCACAGCAACCGCCGGATCGAGTGTCACCACCGCGGTGACGCCATCAATTGAATTAAGTGCCTTTTCAACATGAGTACGGCAATGGTTACACATCATGCCGCTTACTTTATATTCCTTTTTCATAACTTTGGATGGTTTTATATGTTTTGGTATAATCGATATTTTATCAAGCGACCGCCCTTTCAGCAGTAATGAATTGGTCACTACGCTTACGCTGCTGAACGCCATCGCAGCTCCGGCTATCATTGGATTGAGCAGAAATCCGAATGTCGGATAAAGCACACCGGCTGCTACCGGCACTCCGATAGCATTGTAGATAAATGCCCAGAACAGATTTTGCCGCACTGTGCGCAGAGTGAGCCGGGACAACTTCAGGGCATCAGGTATCTTGGTAAGATCGGCTGAAACGATAGTCATTCCCGCCACCTCCATGGCGATGTCCGACCCCGTTCCCATCGCTATTCCAAGAGTAGCGGTAGCCAGCGCCGCTGAGTCATTGATTCCGTCACCCACCATAGCCACACGATGTCCCTTGGCCTGAAGCTCAGTGACAAACTCAGCCTTATCATCAGGCAACACTTCGGCCCGGTAATGCTTTATACCGGCAGCAGCGGCCACGGCAGCCGCTGTCGACCGGTTATCACCCGTCAGCATATACACCTCTATTCCGGCCTGCTGAAGCTCAGCCACGGCTTTTAACGCCGACTCTTTTATCTTGTCCGATATGCCGGCCACCGCAATAGCACCGGCTGAAGATGAAGCAAACCATATCACGGTATTGGCCTCGCTTTCCATTCGTGTGGCCTCACGTTCAAGGTCACCCGACATAACGATGCCCTGCTCGGTCATAAGTTTCCGGTTTCCTGCATAATATGTGACGCCGTCATACACTCCTGCAATGCCACGGCCCGGGATTGAACGAAAATCGCTCAATGTGGCCGACGGCTGCTTTTCAAAATATGCTATGATAGCCTTTGACAACGGATGCTCAGACAGCCGCTCAAGATTGCACAACACGACATCAGCCGCAGGATCAAGCGTCACGTAGGCTGTCACCTGAGGATGTCCCTCGGTGATAGTACCCGTCTTGTCAAGCACGACAGTATCAACGGTTCGCGCAGTCTCTATGCTCTCCGCGTCCTTGATAAGTATGCCATGACGGGCTGCACGGCCAATACCCACCATCAATGCCGTAGGTGTGGCCAGGCCAAGCGCACACGGACATGCTATTATAAGCACCGTCACCATGGCAAGCAATCCATGGGTAAAACCGTTGTCACCGTCAAATAACAGCCACGCGAAGAACGTCACGATAGCGATGGCGATAATCACCGGCACAAATACCGCGGCGACACGGTCAACCAGTTTCTGCACAGGAGCCTTTGAGCCCTGCGCATCCTGGACCATGCGGATTATCTTCGCCAACAGCGTATCGTTACCGACCGATTCGGCCCTGTAAGTGAACGAGCCGGTCTGATTGATGGTTCCGGCAAACACTTTGTCACCAGGCTCCTTCTTGACTGCCAGCGGTTCTCCGGTCAACATACTTTCGTCAACATAGGAGATACCGTCGGTAACAATGCCGTCGACAGCCACACGCTCACCCGGATGAGCCAGAATAAGATCTCCCTTACCGATCTCCTCCACCTTTACCAGTCGATGTGCGCCGTCAGCCGTTACTACCGTCACTTCCGACGGCTTAAGACCCATAAGATCCTTTATGGCCGATGATGTATTGCGCTTGGCACGTGCTTCAAGTGTACGTCCGAGCAGAATGAAAGCGATGATCACACTCGACGCCTCAAAATACACGTGCGGGGTAATGTTACGTGACAGCCAGAACTCCGGCCAGAACATATTGAACAGACTGAACAGATATGCAATACCGGTACTGAGCGCCACAAGAGTATCCATATTGCACGACCGGTGGCGCAGCTGGGTCCAGGCACTCACAAAAAAGCGACGGCCAAACACAAACAGCACGACCGTTGTCAGCACAAGCATCACCGGATTGGCCCATTCCCAATGCATGAAGCCCATCCCGATGACAGCCACCGGCAGTGTCAGCAATATAGCCCAGATTGTATTACGTTTTAGCTGCTTATAAGCGCTCTCTCTGTCGCGGTCGGCCTTATCGGGATCGCCATCGGTGAGCAGTCCGTAACCGGCCGCTTCCACCACACGAGCCAGCTCCTCCGCGCTGCAGTCACCTTCGACGGTCGCTACGGCCGACGCATAGTTGAC
This sequence comes from uncultured Muribaculum sp., assembly GCA_964541165.1. GTDB lineage: Bacteria > Bacteroidota > Bacteroidia > Bacteroidales > Muribaculaceae > Muribaculum. Next base: position 4,284 of record CAZIPQ010000092.1, on the reverse strand, counting down.
TGCCGCGGCAGTCACGCCGGGACAAGAGTTCAACGCCTTCTCGACACGTGCCGCACACGCCGCGCAGCTCATGCCGGTAACAGGATATGATCGTTTCATAATTTTTTCTGACATTCGGGACACACTCCCTGAAGTACTACATTGATTCCCTTTACAACATACCCCTCGGGCACCTTTATATCAGGCACAGGCTGGGAGGCAAGACACTCCGTGACGCCGCACACCGTACAATGAAAGTGAGGATGACGGTCATCATGAGTATCATGATGATGGATGGAGCGACACAGTTCATAGCGTACCGAGCCCGATCCGTCGTCGACGGTATGTACAAGTCCGGTGTCGGAAAATACGGCAAGCGAACGTGTTATTGACGATCGGTCTACCGAGCCAAGCCGTGCTTCAATCTCCAGTGACGACAGAGGAGTGACCGAGGCATCAAGTGTACGGAGTACGAGCGACCTTACCGGAGACGGACGTACACCCGCACTGATCATCATGTTATCATATTGCTCAACCAGTGAATTCATACCACAAATATACTATTTTTTTGTGGTCCGGAGCGCTATGAGAGTGATAATAATAGTTATAAGAGTAATACCTGTATCAGCAAATACTGCAGCCCACAATGTAGCGATACCGCATGCACCGAGGATCATCACAAGGGCCTTTACCCCAATGGCAAGACCTACATTGAGTGTGACGACATGCTTTATGCGGCGCGACAGCTTGACGGCATCTACCATTCGGCGCAGATCATGTCCGGTAATCACAGCATCCGCACTTTCGATAGCCACATCGGTGCCACCGGTGCCGATTGCAATACCTACATCGGCAGCCGCAAGCGACGGAGCGTCATTTATGCCGTCACCTACGAATGCCACGTGACGTCCCGCCTCCTTAAGCTGCATTACCGCGGCCTGTTTATCCGCAGGGAGCATCTCGGCCCTGTATCCGTCAATACCTGACCGCTCGGCCACGCGTGCCACCGCCGCACGGGTGTCACCCGACATAATCTCGATATGTTTCACTCCTACCCTGCGCAACTGGCTCATAGTGTCGGCAATACCGGGTTTAAGCGTGTCCTCGAGGAATATATTTCCCACATAACATCCGTTCACCGCGACACATACCTGTGTTCCCCGGTCAGTGACAGCATCGGCCACGATGCCATGCGAAGCGAGCAGACGGCGTGATCCGGCAAGCACTTCAGCACCGTTGTCCGTTATCCCCGCCATGCCGTGAGGCACTGTCTTTACATCAGTCACTTCAGGCAGGACTAGCCCCTTTTCGACAGCCTGCGCCACTATAGCCTTTGCAAGAGGATGATTACTGCCGCGATCCAGAGCCGCCGCCATAGCGAGTACTTCATCAGAAGTATGGCCCTCGGCCGGTTCTACCGCAACCACTGAAAACGCACCGGTCGTTACAGTACCGGTCTTATCGAGCAACAGGGTGTCAATATTTCGCAGCTGATCCAGATAACGGCTACCTTTGAAAAGGATGCCGAAGCGCGAGGCATTGCCGATCGCTGCATAATAGCTCAACGGAATGCTGACGACAAGCGCACACGGACATGAGCATACGAGCAACACAAGACTGCGCTCGAGCCACACATTCCACTCAAACACATTGCCGGAGACAAGGGCCAATATGCCGGGGACCACAAAAAGCAACAGTGACACGCTGAATACAACCGGTGTATACCAGCGGGTTATACGGCGTAAGAGAGTTTCAGTCGATGACTTTTTGGCGGCAGCCTCCTCGATCATTTTCAACAACCGGCTCATCGAACTATCATCATAGCGGCGCGTCACTTTCACACGTATCTCCCGGTCAACAGGGATAACACCGGAAGCGACCGGCGAACCGGCCTCAACAGTGACAGGGACACTCTCACCTGTGATAGCTGAGGCATCGACATCAACAGGCTCACTGCCTGTCAGCTCACCATCAAGCGCCACCCGTTCGCCGGGACGCACGACAAGCACACTACCAGGCTCAACCGTCTCAGGCGACTGCGCGGTCTGCGTTCCATCAGGCCCTTCAACAGTCACCTCATTAGGCATGCGGGCTATAAGGGAGCGTATACGGTCACGCGCAGTATCCGATGCCGAGTCCTCAAGCTTCTCTCCAAACGAATAAAAGAGCATGATGGCGACCGCCTCAGGATACTCCCCTATTACGAATGCTCCTATACAAGCAAGAGTCATCAGTGAAAACTCATTGAAATAGTCTCCGTGACTCCACGCCTTAACTGTCGA
>CAZIPQ010000092.1:0-1923 GCA_964541165.1 uncultured Muribaculum sp. | reverse complement strand
ACCGAAATAAATTAGGTAAATTCAGAAAAATTAGCTATCTTTGCGGCGCTTTTTAGCAATCCCGTGTGATGGGAAATTAAGAGCAAGTGATATTACACTTAATTTTGAGTAACACAACTAAACTATTCAACAACAAATGAAAACTTATCAGTTATCAGCCGAGCCCCGTACCGATCTCGGTAAGAAGGCCGCTAAGGCATTCCGTTCAGAGAACCTTATCCCTGTAGTGCTTAACGGCAGTGACATCGTAGAACTCCCCTATGCCGGCACACTCAAGCCCGGTGAAAAAATCGTAGAAATATCTAATGGCCGTGGCCTTATCACCACTGACCTTACCGTAAAGGCTGAGGATGTACGTAAGCTCATCTACACTCCGGAGATCTTCGCTATCGAGCTCACAGTTAATGGCGAGAAGAAAAACGCAGTGCTCCGTGAAGTACAGTTCCACCCCGTTAAGGACAATATCCTCCATATCGATCTTCTTGAGGTATCTGATAAGAAGCCCGTTGTTATGGAAGTGCCCGTACAGCTTGAAGGTCACGCCGAAGGTGTGAAGGCCGGTGGTAAGCTTACTCTCTCAATGAAGAAGATTAAGGTTAAAGCTCCCTTCAACGTCATTCCTGAGCGTGTAGTAATCAACATCGATCACCTCGGCCTTGGCAAGACTCTCCAGATCGGCGACCTCCACTACGATGGTCTCGAGCTGATCAACGCCAAGAACGCCGTAGTTTGCGCCGTACAGCTTACCCGCGCAGCTCGTGGTGCCGCAGCTAAGGGCTAATTAAGCAATTGACTATCAGCCAATGAAATACTTGATTGTAGGATTGGGCAACATCGGTGACGAATACCGCGGAACCCGCCACAATATAGGTTTTAGAGTATTGGATGCCTTTGCCGAGGCATCCAATACTGCTTTTACAACCGAACGCTACGGCGATATAGCACGCACACGTCTGAAAAACAAGCAGCTGATACTGCTCAAACCATCGACCTACATGAATCTCAGTGGTAATGCCGTGCGTTATTGGGCACAGAAGGAGAGCATCCCCACCGATCATATTCTTGTTATCGTTGATGACGTGGCCTTGCCCTTCGGAGCCATACGCCTGAAACCATCCGGAAGCGATGCCGGCCATAACGGACTGAAGAATATAGCCCAGATGCTCGGCACACAGGACTATCCGCGTCTGCGTTTCGGTATCGGTCATGATTATCCCCGGGGTGGCCAGATTGATTATGTACTCGGTCACTTTACCCTTGACCAGCGTCAGCAGCTCCCTACCCGTGTGGAAGTCGCATGTGAGGCTATCAAGGCTTTTTGCCTTGTGGGAATGGACTTTGCCATGTGCAATTTTAACAACAAGTGATTATGGCAAAGACCGAAGAACGTATTGACAAGTGGCTGTGGGCCGTGCGCATATTCAAGACCCGCACCATATCGACCGAAGCATGCAAGAAAGGGCGCGTTATTGTGGGTGACGCTGTCGTAAAACCCTCACGCGTCATTAAAGTAGGCGACATCATAAAAGTGCGCAAACCGCCTGTCACCTACTCATTCCGGGTGCTCGCACTGACCGAAAACCGACTCGGAGCCAAACTGGTACCGGAATACATGGAAAACATCACACCAAAGAGCGAACTCGAACTGCTTGAAGTCATCAAGATATCGGGCTTCGTTGACCGACGCAAAGGACTCGGCCGTCCTACCAAACGTGAAGGCCGTGAGCTTAATCGGTTTAAGGAGGACAATATCAGTGACGGCTGGGATTTTGACTTCGACTTTGACGATGATGACGATGACATCGATGAGTAATCCGGCTCCGTTCAGGAAGCCGGATTACCTATATTTGGACCAATAATTTTTTGATTGAAATCATAATTCATGGCATTTATTTTCGTATATTTACGCCATGAATAAATTAC
>CAZIPQ010000091.1:0-9624 GCA_964541165.1 uncultured Muribaculum sp. | reverse complement strand
GAAAATGACAAGTTTTCCGGTAGGATTGATTTCCGTGGAGGTAAATTCGTCAAGTGTGGTCTTGCCGTGGTCAACATGGGCAATAATTGCGATATTCCTAATATTCTGCATAACGTTATTTCAATTTCGAGTGCAAAATTACTATGTTATTAAACATAAACCAAATTAATTTGCGGCCAAAATCACTCTATCGTGCGTATATCGTAGGGAGTTGCCTGATATACGAAGTAGTTGAGCCAGTTACTGAACAGCAGATTGGCATGGCCTCTCCACCTCACAACCGGGCCTTTCGACGGATCATCATCCCGATAATAGTGGGCCGGTATCTCCGGATTCATCCCCTTGTCAAGGTCACGGTGATACTCAAAATCAAGGGTATTGGGCGAATACTCGGAGTGGCCTGTGATGAAGAATTCACGTCCTCCGCGGGCCATAACCATATATACGCCGCTCTCAGGGCTCTCGGCGAGTATCTCCAGTCCGGGAACTTTCATGATCGCTTCCTTGCTCACATCACTGAAGCGGCTGTGAGGCACATAGAATTCATCGTCAAAGCCGCGGAATATGGGATTGCGCAGATCATCGGCATGATGTGGGAATACACCGGAGATCTTCTTGTCGAGCACGATCTTGTCAACCCCGTAATGATGATAAAGTCCTGCGAAAGCAGCCCAGCATATATAAAGAGTGGACGTGACATGGGTCCGCGCCCAGTCAAATATCTCACAAAGCTCAGGCCAGTAATCCACATCCTCAAAACGCACCTTTTCTACCGGGGCACCGGTAATTATAAATCCGTCATAATTCTGATTGCGTATCTGTTCGAAGGTTTTGTAAAACTCCTCTATATGCTCACGCGGAGTGTTACGTGACACGTGTGAGGCCGTGTCGATAAGATCAAGCTCTATCTGAAGCGGCGTATTGGATATCAGGCGCAGCAGGTCGGTCTCAGTCATAATCTTGAGCGGCATCAGATTGAGTATGCCTATGCGCAGCGGACGTATGTCCTGGCTTGACGCACGCTGCTCATCGATGACAAATATATTCTCTTCACGTAAGGTCTCCACGGCAGGGAGCGACACGGGTACTCTTACTGGCATGATTGTTTCTTTATTTTTCAGTTAATTGGTTTACAAGCGCAATACCAGCCTCCCGGCCCGCGTTCACACGGTCAGGGAAATGGGCATCGCTACTTACTATCACGGGAATACCGGCTTTTATAAGGCGGCTCAGATGCCGGCTGGCCGGAAACATCCGCTTTTCGTCATTCCATATCTTGGTGTTGAGTTCCACAGGCTGCCGACGTTCGATTATAAGATCAAACATTGCATCGGTACATTCCTTATACCACGGCTCATCGACAACCGACGGCCTGTAACCCTCAGCATTGCGGCTTATCTTGTCAGGATGGCCCATTACGTCAAATCCTCCGGCCTTAACCATAGCCATCGAGGCGTCGTAAAACGATTCAACCACATTACGCAGATCGCCATCGAAAAACTCCTCCATCTTCCTGGTAAATGACGCGACGCTTCCGTCGACATCTATATATGTATCACCGCACGGCACGAAATGAACCGAACCTATACGATAATCCAACGGCAGGGAGCGGAAATAGTCAAGATGCGGACCCCAGTCACTGCCCAGATAGTCGATCTCCATACCGGCATACAGACTGATGCGGTCACCGTAAAGGCCGCGCAGACGCTCTACCTCATCAAGGTAAAGCCGCACGTCATCCACCCCCATATTACACTTGGATTCGACCGCGATAGGCGAATGTGGCGAGAAGCCCCAATGTGTGAACCCTGCGTCAACAGCTGCCCGCACCATCTCCTCCATAGGCACACGTCCGTCGCAAAACTGCGTGTGACTATGAAAGTTGTAATACGGCGTGTGACGCGCTATGTCAAATATGTCGACAGACATTTTCAATCAACGACCGGATCAAGTTTTGACATGGCACGCAGACGACCCACAAACCACATTATGCAGCTGCCGCAGGCACCTACTCCGCACCACAATGCGATAGGATAATCAAGGTGCAGTCCTTCGGGAGCAAATACTATGTATGTGGTGCATACGAATGTCATGAAAAGTGCAGGCAACAGAGTGACCCAGTAAAGGCGGTGACGGCGTGCCAGATATATCGTGCATGCCCAAAGGGTAAACACGGCCAGGGTCTGGTTGCACCATGCGAAATAACGCCACAGTACGGTGTAGTCCATCTGCATGATAAAGAATGTGACCACAAAAATCGGCACTGAGATTATGAGGCGGCGCACAATGGTACGCTGGCTGAAGTGCATGAAGTCGGCGGCGATAAGACGGGCGCTTCTCAAAGCGGTGTCACCCGATGTGATAGGAGCTGCTACGACACCGAGGATGGCCAATACACCGCCGGCCTTTCCGAGCCAATTGATAGATACGTCATGGACAAGGGCGCCGGCACCTCCGTGTTCGGCAAGATAGGGTGCCACATTCTCATATCCGCCGGTGAAGGTGATAGTGGCGGCAGCCCAAATGAGCGCCACGATACCTTCGGCCACCATAGCGCCGTAGAACACCGGACGGGCCAGTTTCTCATTCTTCAGGCACCGCGCCATCATGGGTGACTGGGTAGCATGGAAGCCCGATATGGCGCCGCATGCGATCGACACAAACATCATGGGGAATATAGGCATGGCCTCGTCACCGCGGTTGTGGAGGCCCATCGTGATCTCATCGGGGATAGGAGCTCCCGAGGTAAGCATAACCCACATTATGCCTACAGCCATAAACAGCAACGCACATCCGAACAGCGGATAAAGATTGCCGATCAGCTTGTCGATAGGCAGCAGGGTGGCAAGCACGTAATATACGAATATCGCACCGATCCAGAAATTGACATTCATCCATTCGGGAGTCATGCTGGCTATTAGTCCTGCCGGAGTGAGCACAAACACAGCGCCTACAAGCATCATCAGCAGAAGGGAAAATCCTCGCATGACCTGTTTTACCGTGATACCGAGCTCATCACCTATTATCTCGGGGAGCGATGCGCCACCCTTGCGTATCGAGATGACGCCTGACAGGAAGTCATGCACGGCGCCTCCGAATATGGTGCCGAGAACAATCCAAAGAAATGCGGCCGGACCATACATGATACCCATGATGGCACCGAAAATCGGGCCGAGGCCGGCAATATTAAGAAACTGGATCAGAAACACCTTCCATGTCGGCATCGGCATGTAGTCGATATTATCGCGCATGGTGTCACATGGCATGGGACGGGAGGTATCGACGCCGATCACACGCTCGACCAGCATGCCATATAAGAAGTATCCCCCTACAAGAACAGCGAGGGCAACAAGAAATGTAATCATATTTTGGTTGGTTTTATTAAGATTAGAGTTCAGCGGTTATAATCGCATTGGCTGAATGTTTAAGCTCAACGCGCTGTTGTTCAATAGATTTTTCAAGTCGCAATATCTCATCCGACACATTACGGTCGCCATTGCGGTAGCGCTCGCGCAGACCGGCCAACGTGGTCAGCTGCGCCTCAAGATCACGCTGTGAATCAAGATACTTCTCCATCATGGCACGCGCCCTGCGGTTGGAGAAGTCATCGAGTGTGGTATAAACTTTTCCTCCGGGCAATGCGAAATAGAAGTCGGCGGTTACGGCTTTTTTGTCAGGATCTATCTCTTCAATGACGGCAAGCAGGTCAGAATAATCCTTGCCCGGCTCCCATGTGTCACGATAGGACTTGAGGCGTGCATGATCGGTAAGCCCGGGAGTGTCAACTTCGTAATTCACACGCAATTCCGAAGGAATAAACTTATAGATGGTGACCTTGCCTTCAATGCGGTTGCGGTCAGTGGCCCACCACCCTACTCCATTCTCCTCGTCAATGGCAAGCAGATAGTCATCGTATGGCGAATTATACGGCATGCCTATGTTCTGAGGCTGCAAATAGCCGTCCTCATCCTTACGCGAGATGAATATGTCATATCCACCGATAGAACCCTCACCGTCATTGGCATAATAAAGGGTGACACCGTCGCTCATCATGAACGGGTAGTTGCTGTCGCCATCACCGTTGACAGGCCCTTCCAGCTGATGCGGTTCCTCAAACGTACCGTCAAACAGGCGGTTAGACTCCATCAGCACATACGAGTCATTTTCATCGGGCGCCGCCCACATCATGAATGACTTCAGCTGAGGCATATACACGGTTGTCGGATCTGCGGCACTCCATCCTTCGGGAAGGACCTCAGGCGAACTTATCGAACCGCTTTCGGCAGGGAGGCGGTAATAACGGAAGAAATCATCCTTGTCGACATTGACTGAATCGATGACGACAATCTTCTCGACACGGTCAAGCATCGTCATGGCAAGCTGTACGCGGCGGCGCAGATCATGCACCTCCTCCGACATTGATTTCTTGGCCTTTTTCAATGCAGTCTCGTATGCGTCTATATAGTTGTCAGCCGCTTCGAAATCATAGTTATTGAATGCGATCTCGGCAAGATATCGGGGAGCCTCAACCACATTCTTCGAATGAGCGAACTTCAGATACGGGATCGCCTCCTGAGGCTGTCCCTCCATCATCAGGCACACACCGGTCCACTGATTGAGCGAGGCATCACGCGGCTTGGCCTTAACGGCATCGAGAAACACCGGTAAGGCTCCGGCAAAGTCACCGGCACGGTACATCTCTTTGGCCTCCTCAAGAGTCTGGGCTACGGAAACAAGCCCGATGCCTATTGCCAGGGAGGTAAATATAGTGCGAAGTTTTATATATGACATAGAAACATTTTCCTTAATTTACCATCAAAATTACACATTATTCTCCGCTTGACAAAAAAATTGTGTCACAATACTACTATTCCACATTAGCGTTTGCCCGTTTAGTCATTTTTTTTAACTTTGCAGTATGAGTCAGGAAATCCTAAAACCCGAAATATTGACACCCGAAAAGGTCGAGGCCGACCGCAGGGTGCTTGAACTGCTTTCACAGTCATTCCCCAACATAAGCGCCGCCAGCACTGAAATCATCAATCTGGAGGCGATCCTCAATCTACCCAAAGGGACCGAGCACTTCGTCGCCGATCTCCACGGCGAGCATGAGGCGTTCAGGCATATCCTGAGAAACGCATCGGGTAACATCAAGCGAAAAGTCAACGAAATATTCGGCACCTCACTGCGTCAGAGCGAATTGCGGGAACTATGCTCGCTGATATACTATCCGGAGCAGAAACTTGAGTATATCGCTGCCGCAGGCGAAAATCTGCCTGACTTCTACAGCGTCAAGCTTCATCAGCTTGTCAAGATATGCCAGTCTGTGTCATCCAAGTATACCCGTTCGAAGGTAAGAAAAGCTCTCCCGAAGTCATTTGCCTACATTATCGATGAGTTGCTGAATGTGTCGCCGTCAGACGATGACAAGCAGGCCTACTTCAACCGCATCATCGAGACAATCATCTCGACTGGTCAGGCCGACGCGCTCATTACCGAGCTGTGCCATCTGATTCAACGGCTCAGTATCGACCAGCTTCATATACTCGGCGATGTATATGACCGCGGTCCTGGCGCACATCTTATCATGGACACCCTTCTTGACTACAAAAACTTTGACTTTCAGTGGGGCAACCACGACGCACTCTGGATGGGCGCGGCAGCCGGCAATGACGCCTGCATAGCCAATGTGCTGCGTCTGTCGCTGCGTTATGGCAATCTGGCTACACTCGAGGATGGCTACGGCATAAATCTCGTTCCGCTTGCCACGTTTGCCATGGAGACCTACGGCAAGGATCCATGCACAGGATTTGGCCCGCATATCGATGATGACGATGACACGCACAGCGAAAAGACACGCCGCCTGATTGCCCAGATGCATAAGGCTATCAGTGTCATCCAGTTCAAGCTTGAGGCAGACATGGTCGACCGACGTCCTGAATGGGGCATGCAGGACCGCAAACTGCTCGGCAACATCGACTTTGACAACAAGACCGTGACTATCGACGGCACAGCCTACCCTATGCGCGACACATACCTGCCGACCGTCGATCCGGCCAATCCGTATGCCCTTACTGCCGAAGAGGCTGATCTGGTGGAAAAGCTGCATCACTCATTCCGCGTAAGCGACAAGCTCAACAAGCATGTGAAGTGTCTGCTTTCTCATGGCTGCATGTATGGCATCTACAACTCCAACCTGCTCTTTCATGCCTCGATGCCGCTCAATGCCGACGGCACCCTCAAGGAAGTCGAAGTCGCAGGCAAGAAATACAAAGGCCGTCAGCTGATGACACGCATCGGCACTACAATGCGCGCCGCCTTTAACTACGACAACACCCCCGAGGAGCGTGAATATGCACGCGATTTCTACTGGTATCTGTGGTGCGGTCCCGATTCTCCCCTGTTTGACAAGTCCAAGATGGCAACCTTCGAGCGCTACTTCGTAACCGACAAGTCGACCCATGTCGAAGAAAAGGGCTACTACTACAAGCTGCGCAACAACGAGGCTGTGTGTGACATGATACTGGATGAATTCGGTGTCACCGGAGATCACCGCCACATCATCAACGGCCATGTGCCGGTGCGTCTAAACAAAGGCGAGACGCCCATACGTGCCAACGGCAAGCTGATGGTGATCGACGGCGGATTTGCCAAGGCATATCACGAGACCACCGGTATGGCAGGCTACACACTTGTATTCCACAGCCGCGGCTTCCAGCTCGTAAAGCACGAGCCGTTCACATCGGCTGAGGAGGCTATCAAAAACGGTACCGACATCGTAAGCACAACCGAAATTGTCGAGCTGAGCAGCCGTCGAATGCGTGTCCGCGACACCGACAAAGGCCGCGAGCTCCAAAGTCAGATTAACGAACTTACCGAACTGCTCTATGCCTACAGACACGGACTGATAAAAGAACGTTCGGTGAATAAATAAACAGATATCGGGCCGTCCACAGTTGTGAACGGCCCGATATTATATTCAGCTCTGCATTATACAAACCTGTTGATCATGTCGCTGAGCAGTGACACGGGCTTCATGCCACCGTCGTGCCACACTTCCTGACCATCCTTAAACAGTATCCAGCTCGGATAAGTGGCGATATGATACTGACGCATAAGTGCCTGATTGAACGATCCGTCGATAAGCACAATGTTTGCCTTGTCAGCAAATTTGCGACGCAATTCCTCACCTTCATATTTTACCTCAACTGCATTCTGACGTCCGGCGTGCATGAAGCATACCAGTGTAGGCTTTGAATCCTGGATAATCTCCTGTAAATTTTTCTTCATAACTCGGTTTGTTTTAATTGTTTTTCTAACTATACAACACTCCGAGCCTCACAAAAGTTGCAGGAATCATCCTTGGCATTATGCACGATATAAAAGTGACCGTAGCAAACCGCCTGAAAAACGATTTAAGTACAGCGGACTTTGTTGAAGAGAAAACAACCGGATGTTACCTCCTTATATCCAAAAACTTCCCGGGCAATAGTGTCATCAATCCAGATTTTGATTCTTATCAGCACATCCGGCTCTTTACAAAGGACTTTTATAGGCGGGGAACTCGGAGTGCCTATAAACTCCCTTTCCAATCTTCTTGAAAACAAGACTCCGGCATAACCTTCCTCCCCTACTCCGTAAGCGCGAACTTCCACCTCACCGCCGATTTCTATAACGACCTTTACCTTAAACTCCTTACGCGGCTCATCAGAACAACATAAGCACGCAACAAGAAGCGTCAAAACACATCCCAATTTACAAATCAGACCTTTCATATTATATATTTATCCATTTTGCTATCAGACCAAAATTCAACGGCACCGGCATCTTTGCACATCCCACATACCATGCACTTTTGAATTAATCTTTAAATATCGCCGCAAGATCGGATTAATTTCTTAAACTTACAAGCAAATATATAATTAATTTTTGTCATCATACAAAATAATTCATAGTGTCATAACTACACATATAATATCAACCAATGATTTACAATACATTATCATTCAATCAACCGGTCAGTCATCGGTCTTTACATCATAATAATCTATCAAATACAAAATTCAGTCATTTATCATGAAGTTAATAGACTGAATACTTGTTTTTTTTCGTGATTATGCTTACCTTTGCACCGCATTTTTGCAATACAAACCGTAAAACTTTAATTAAATGGCAACTAAAATCAGATTACAGCGTCATGGACGCAAGAACTATGCGTTTTATCCCATTGTAATCGCCGATAGCAGGGCACCACGTGATGGTAAATTTATTGAAAGGATAGGTTCTTATAATCCGAACACTAATCCTGCTACAGTAACTTTAAATTTCGAGCGTGCTTTGTATTGGCTCAATGTAGGTGCTCTGCCTACCGACACCGTACGTACTATCCTCAGCAACGAGGGTGTGCTCCTGATGAAGCATCTTCAGGGTGGCGTTAAGAAGGGCGCGTTTAACGAAGAAGAAGCTCAGCGTCGCTTCGAGGCTTGGAAGAGCAAGCGTCAGGCTGATGTAGATGCAGCCAAGACTGCTATCGCTTCTAAGAAAGAGCAGGATCTCAAGCAGCGTCTTGATGCCGAAACCGCCAAGAACAAGGCTAAGGCAGAAGAGGTAGCTAAGAAGAAAGCTGAACTTGCCGCTGCCAAGGCTGAGGCCGAGGCTGCAAAGGCTGCTGAAGAGGCTGCCGCCGGTGAAGCTCCTGCCGAAGCTGCAGAATAAACCTACACGGTCGTCAACGTCCGTAAAAGTCAGCAGGGTGAGTCATAATGACTCACCCTGCTGTTGTTTTATACCCGCATTTGTAACGTAGACGGTGCATCGCACCTGCATAAGGGGCAGTAGCAAATGCCGGTTGAAATGTTAAAGGTGACGCGAGTACGAAATTTTCGGATCAATGGTCGCTAACATGGATTAGCCGCATTGGCGGCGAGGATTGGCACGTAGCGCCTACACAGATGTCGCTGGGGTAAGCGCCGCGTTAACGTGGTGCAACCCCAGGTCGCAGCCCAACCCATCATAATGCGCGCCGTAGGTGCGCGACAACATACTCCAATCATCGTATTCGTAGCGCTCCTACAGAGCGCCATTTTAGGGGGAGCCTTTCTACGGCAGCACTTACACGAGCTACGGGTTAATCGGCAGCTTGCAGATGCCCGGGCGCCCCCGTTGGGGGCGTGACCATTGCTAACCCTCAGCTGTGCTTGGGGCAGAGGCAGCATATACCCGGAACAACTCCGGAGGAGTTGAATAAGTTGAAGCAGGGTCGGGCCTCGGAGAGAACTGTCAGGCCGTCACAGCCCGCTATTTTTTTTTGCAATTAGTCATTAAAAATCAAGGTCTTGGTGCAATTTGTACATCAAGACCTTTCTTATATTGATTTTATAAATCTCTAAACGAGAGTTACTTGTCTACGCTGTAAAAGTATTTAAAATCTTGAATATACGCAAATTTAGAATAATAAAAATTCCAAATAAAGATAGTCATATTCTGAAAGTTGGCGACAAATGTTTAGCTAACCGCTGTTTTGTGTAGAAATATTCCATTGTAAATCAAGTGTTTATTGTGCTACTGCCTCTCTCGTTTAGAGATGCTTTCCGAAACCTTTCAATAACACGATGGACGGAGTGC
>CAZIPQ010000090.1:0-9744 GCA_964541165.1 uncultured Muribaculum sp. | reverse complement strand
TATCAGAAATTGTATGACAGAGTGAGGTAAGCTCCCTTCATGAATGGTTTGGAAGGATAAAACCTGCGGAATGACTCCCCGCGGTAAGACAGATGACGATACTGGCTGTAAATATCAAGATTTGACATCACGTAGCCGGCGCTAAATCCACATGGCCCGACATCCACATTTATACCAAGCCGCACATCCAGTGCACACCACTGCCCTTTTGAGGTGCTTACGGTAGTATATTTAGTTTTGTGACCGTCGGTAGTATAATCAATACCTACCGATTGATAAGGGATCTGAAGCATTATGCCGGGTTCGGCATACAGCGACAGATAAGCATCCTTTATGCAGATTGACGGCGATTTCAACACAACCGAAGGACGCAGATACAGATTGGATGGCCGGGCATCATCGTCGCTCAACATCCAGTCGCGCCCGGAAGCGTGACCGTCGACAAAATAGTTTTTCCACACCCCGAGACCGCCACCGATACCGGCCCATTGCCAGAACATATAATGATAGGACATCTCGAGCTGCCAGCAATCGGATGACGTCAGTGCGCCTGAAATAGCGAAACGGTTATGCGTAAAATACTCATCCCGCTCATCGGCTGCCGCAGCGAGGGATAAGATTGCAGAGAGCAGCAATGTGGTAAATCGCTTCATCTGTCCATAAGCTTTAACAGGCCAAAGATACAAAAAAATCAAGCCCGGTTGCTTGTTTTACAGGAGAATCGTATATTTGTGAAAATAATATGAACATATGAAATACCTGAATATATTTGCCTTCATAATAATGTCACTGACCTTATGGGCATGCGACGGACGGCTTCTGGATGACGACGAGCGTGGCGAGGGTGTAACGGAACGGTTGACCTCACATGACTGGCGCCAGATTGACGATGACGGCCAGCCATTTGACGTCATATACCGTTTTTCAGCAAATGGCCGTGGCGAATGTAAATCGACCGTTACCGACGACAAAGGCACTCAGTCGGAGCATACCCGCCGGTTTGACTGGAACTTCACCACCCCTAACCGAGCCGTGATATTTATGTATGACGGCTATTCCCGCGAGTACTGGCTGATCGATAAGCTGACAGACAGCAGTCTTGAAGTGACTGCAGGATACAATGATCCGGTCATATATCCCGATCAATACAACTCCAAACTGCGGTTCAAGGCCGTCACGGATTAAGTCAGAACAGCTTACCCCACGGATAACTGCCGGGCTTCATTATGATCGAAGTGCCGTTAGCGGCTTGTATACGTATCACTCCTGAAGAGATTTCATCGGTTACGGTATAAGCTCTCCATCCGAGGCGGTTAAGTATGGCAAATGCGGTCGCTCCGCCCTCTATGATAAGCTGTTTCGGGAGATACACCTCAATCAGCGAAGCCACGACCTCAGCCATGACTGTACGAAGATGCACAGCAACCTCTTTTCCCGTGCGGTGACGGTCACGTATGGCCAGAACAAGCGAATGTGAGCCGGCATATACGTCGCACACCTCCTTAATCCATTGACACGGGCTTTCAGCACCGTCATAAACCGAAGTCGGCATATATGCAGTGGGTATACCGCAGTCTATCGGCCGGCTCTGCGTGCTCCCGCGCACCATCATAGTGTCTTCCAGTGAGCCGTCACACTCAGTGGCCCGCGGCGTCAATGATGTATAGCAGCTGTTGATAAATGCGGTGAACAGGTCGGCGGCTCCGGCAAGAAGCGAGTGATCGGAAGTTGAGTCCACTATTCTTTCCACATCATTACCATCGGTAGCATCAGGCATCATTATGTGCTTGGCGGCACTGTCAGGAAAACGCTCGGCAAGACGTGCAGAAGTGGCAGGAAACTCAGGATCAAACGAGAAATCAGTATTGTCGATCGGCACGCCGTCGATATAGTAAACACCATTGTCGATGATGCGCTTTTTGCTTGGATTAGCAGGCATATAAATTGCATCGGTATACCGGGTGGCATCAATGAGCGCCTCCAGCTCAGCCACGACATGTCCGCGCAGGGCCGAGTCAGTTTTCTTGAATATATCAGTCACTCCGGGCAACGCACTGATGGCTCGGCCTATCCGGAGGCTTTCAGCCACGGCCTCATCGACACTCATCGAGCGCGTATCGGTAGCTACGACAAGTACATCGCAGTCATCAACCGCAACGGGATCCATGGTCAATGAAACACGGAGGCCGAGACGGTGGGCTATGCCCGCCATCTCGGCTGCTCCGGTAATGTCGTCAGCTATTACGGCAATCATTATTCCTTAACGCCTAAACGGTGCTTGGCCATGCGGGTAGCATAATCGATGCTGAGCATCATGGCATCCTCGCTGGCGATACCTTTTCCCGCCACATCAAAGGCCGTGCCGTGATCGACGCTGACACGGATTATCGGCAGGCCGAGGGTAATATTAACACCCTTGGCACTTTGCATCTTGCCGGTCTCCTTATCCCAATTGAAAGCACACACCTTCAAGGGAATATGTCCCTGATCATGATACATTGCGACGCAACCGTCATATTTGCCGCATTTGGCCTTTGCAAAAATAGAATCCGGCGGTACCGGCCCGTCTACATTATAGCCGCGTGCCTTCAGTTCCTCTATGGCCGGGATTATTTCGAGAGCCTCCTCGTCGCCAAACATACCGTTCTCACTACTGTGCGGGTTGAGTCCGGCAATACCAATACGGGGATTTTCAATACCAAACTGACGACATGCATCAGCAATCAGTTCGGTAACTTCGATCACACGGGCTTTCTTTACCAGATCACATGCCTTACGCAACGGAACGTGAGTTGACACGTGGATGACGCGGATATTTTCGTCGGCGAGCATCATGGCATACTTCTTCGTACCGGTAAATGTCGCATAGATCTCGGTGTGGCCGTCGAAGTGATGGCCGGCAAGGTTCAGGGCCTCCTTGTTAAGCGGAGCGGTAACAGTACCGTCCACTTCATTGGCCATGGCAAGCTCTATCGCCTTCTTTATACTTACGAAAGCGGCGTTACCACACTGAGCCTGTACCTCGCCGAAACGGAATGTATCCATATCGACGCAATGCAGGTCATAGACGTCGATTGTTCCATATTCGAACAGGGCATCGCTTACCTTGTCAACAGCATTGACCTTCAGGTCAAGCCCAAGACGCTTTACTGCCTCACGCATCACGGCGGCATCGCCGGTGACTATCGGACGGCACTGTTCGTAAGTTTCCTTATGATTGAGGGCACGTACCACGATCTCCGGACCAATGCCGGCAGGATCGCCCATTGTTATCGCTAATATCGGTTTCATGATCAGTAGAGTGAATTGTAAATATCCTTGGCATCCTGCTCGGTTACCTCACGGGGATTGTTCTTGAGCAACCGCTGTACCTCCATCGCTGCCTTTGCCATGCCGTCGACAGCACTTTGAGGAATATTCAGATCGCTGAGCTTCTGAGGAATACCCACAGCCTTGGAGAGTTCATAGATAAAGTCCACACCATTCTGAGCAGTTTCGTCATCATCCTTTCCGACAGGAGCGCCGCAGGCAATAGCCACCTCGGCATACTTACGGAGGTTGGACGGACGGTTGAACTTCATCACGGCCGGCAGAAGTATGGCATTGGACAGTCCGTGAGGTATATGGAACTCTCCGCCGAGCGGATAGCTCAACGCATGCACTGCAGCAGTATTGACAGGACCGAGGACAAGGCCTCCGTAAAGCGATCCGAGTGCCAGCGCCTCACGTGCCTCAACATCATTGCCGTCTTTTACAGCACGAAGCAGATTGGCGGCAATAAGCTTAATACCCTGAAGAGCGTAGATGTCAGCCGCCGGATGAGCGAATTTATTGGTATACGCTTCTATACAATGAGTGAGAGCATCCATACCGGTATCCGCGGTCACTCTCGGAGGAACGGTCATCGTGAGCTTCGGATCGACATAGGCGGCATCAGCAAGCAGATAGGGGCTTACAATACCCTTCTTAAGCTTGTCGCGCTCGTCAAGAAGAATAGCGTTGGGTGACACTTCGCTACCGGTGCCGGCAGTGGTGGGAAGACATGCCAGCCATACCCCCTTATGCTTGATGAATCCTGTGCCGAAGCAATCCTCAGCCAGCTGGTCGCTGTTGATAAACGCAGCCACTAACTTGGCAACATCAAGGACTGAGCCGCCACCTATTCCGACTACGCTGTCGGCACCAAATGCGCGGGCCTCATCAAGGATGGCATAGAAATCATTGAGCGTCGGTTCGCCGACGATGTTCTGGAACACCTTTATGCTTACACCTTTACTCTCAAGTTCGTCGAGTGCAGGCTGCACAAGAGGTAATATGGGAGGTGCCGTGACCACAAACAGACGTTTGTGTCCGAGGGCGAGATAATCGTTTACAAATGTATTCAGGCAACCCGAACCGAAAACTATTTTCTGAGGTTGCAGTAGAGTGATTGGTTTCATACAATGAATAGGTTATGATCGTATTATCAGAGAGTGGGTTCTACATCGGCTCCGGCCTTGGCTGCCTCTTTTTCCTTACGGCGCTCCTCGAGATATCCGAAGATTGTAAGTTCCTTGTCGGCAAGCGGCACAGCAAAAAGGAAGCTGGCAAGATAGCCCACGACAAGCACAATCAGGTGGCTGTAGACACCGAGCATATACTTATGATGGCTGAAATTCCAGGGGCCGAGGTCAAGCAGACACTCCTTCACGCCGGTACCGTGGATATCGACCTTGGTAGAGGTGAGAACGGCGTAGGCGGTAAAGAGGATGGCAGCCGCAATACCGACGTACAGACCCTGACGGTTGGCACGGCGGCTGAAAAGACCGAGCAGGAAGATACCTACAATACCTGCCGAGAAGATGGCATAGAGCGAGAACAGCGCGCCTAACACACCTTCACCACCCCATGATATGTACAGAATGGCAACACCGACAGCGCCGACACCTGACAATACTACCATCAGGCGGCCGAAGCGCAGCTGCTGCTTGTCGGTAGCGTTCTTCTTGAAGCGTACATAGTAATCCTGAACGGCGATTGCCGACAGACAGTTGAGGTCAGTGTCAAGACTTGATATGGCAGCGGCGGCAAGAGCGGCGATAATAAGACCGCGTATACCTACCGGCAGCTCATGACTGATAAAGTAAGGAAATACCTCATCGGCCTTGATGCCGTCAGGGAGCATGGGAGCGGCGTCAGAGTGATAATAAGCGAAAAGGCATGTTCCGATAAACATGAACAGCGCCCAGATAGGCACACTCATCATCACACCGATATAGGCAGCCTTCTTGGCATCCTTATTGGTCTTGGCGGCAAGATAGCGCTGCACGATAGTCTGGTCGGTGCCATACTTCTGGAGTGCGTAGAACACACCGTTCAGCGCCATCACAAGGAATGTCAGCTGAGTCAGATCCCAGTCATACGGGCCGAAGTCGATTTTATTGTTTTCAGCAGCTATACGCATCACTGTGCCGGGGCCACCCTCGGGGAGGAACAGCAGCAGACACATACATATAATACCTCCGCCGATAAGCAGGAATCCCTGCGCCACATCCATCCATACGATAGCCTCCATACCGCCGAGCAGCGTAAGGATTATAATAGTGATACCGAGCACTATTACTATGGCATAGATATTGAAGTCAAGGAATGTAGCCAGCGCCATCGAAACGAGGAAAAATACCGTACCGGCTTTTGAAAAATGCCCCAGAGTGAATGCGAAAGAGCTGTACATACGGGCGAATATGCCGAAACGGCGTTCGAAGTATTCGTAAGTCGACAGACGCACGACTTTACGGAACAGCGGCACGATGATGTCAATAAGGGCAAGAAGCACCAGCGGAACCATCAGGCCCTGCACGAGAAGAATCCAGTTGCTGCCATAAGCGGCACCGGGATAAGCGAGGAATGTGACACTCGATATAAGAGTGGCAAAAATCGAAATACCTACCGCCCATGCCGGGATCTTACCTCCGGCGGCAAAGTAGGTGCTTGTATCTTTCTGTCGATGGGCAAAATATATACCCACTCCGATTGCAGCAGCTACCGAGCTGAATACGATCAGATAGTCAATCCAATGTACTGAGTTGCTCATAGCTTGGCTTTTATGGCTTGTTCTTCTTCCTGAGGCAGGCGCGTAAGCGGCATGAGCATCCAGGGATCACAGAGACCCTTGGTGTTCATCATCACCTTAAGTGCCGCAAGCGACTGACCGAGAGTACGGCCGGCCTGATATATCTTGGCAATCTCGTTGGTCTCGTCCTGAAGGCGGTTGGCAGTATCCATGTCGCCTTTTACAGCGGCATCATAGAGTTCATTGAACATATCAGGTACATAGTTACCTGTGCTCGGAACAATACCGTCACCACCGATCGAAAGTGAATAGGCCGACTGTGCCGCCCAACCACAGAAATACGCGAAGTCCTCACGGTCTTTCGAAAGAGCCACGCACTGCTGCATACGCTCCAGATCGCGCTCCGAGTCCTTCAGACCGACGATGTTAGGATGATCCGCAAGGCGCTTGATCACACCGACAGGAATTGACATGTGAGTGGTTGCGAGGATATTGTAGAGCATGAGCGGACCGGTTATACACTCGGCAAGTGTATAATAGTAGTCATACATCTGCTGTTCGGTCAGAGCATAATAAGAGGGTAAGGTAGCTACGATTACATCGGCGCCTGCACGGGTGTAAGCCTCGGCCTGCTTGAGCTGCTCGATGAAGCAATTGCCTGTAAGACCGGCATATATCAGAATACGTCCTTTGGCTGCATTTACTGCAGTTTCAACAAGAAGCTGTCCGTCGGCTGCCGATACGCTGTTACCTTCGCCGGTGGTACCCATCAAAAGCGGAGCCACATTATGCTGTGCGAAAAATTCTATTATCCGTTCTACGGCTGCTACATCGAGTTCGCCGCCCTGAGTGACAGGAGTGACCATGGGAACGACCACGCCACGATACTTGCACTTTTTCATATCTTGTATAGTTTTAGATTTAGGATTTATACATTATCGAACGACAAATGTAGCAAAAAATTTCGAACCTTATTCCCTAATTTCTTATAAAATACCATAATCATATAGATAATGTTGCTGCAGGCGCCATATCGGTGAGTTTTTGTCGAATGACAACCATTACGAGCAGTAGAATGTTAGTATATCGGAACATGTATATAAAAACCACATAGTATTATGGATAAGAACGATAACAAGGAATTTGTAAAGCAGTTTGAGGAGAAGGTACGCACTGACCTTATTGGTTTTCTGCAGAAAAAGGAAGCTCTTGACGAGCATGTGCCTGAATGTCCTGATGTAGAGGAAAAATGGGGCGAGATAGCCCGTAGCTACATGCCCGACGGCGTGCGTGAATTCAAGGATTATCCGGTGGTGTCGCTCGGATGGATGATGTTTATCGGCATGGCGATGTCATTTTACTGGGATACGGACTGGGAGAAGTATTCGGATAAAAAGGATATTTACGAAGAACTGCGCGATAAGAAAGGTTACGACAATATGGATGAGGCGGTAGTCGAGGGACTCCTCGGATATGCCGGTGAAGCTGCCGAAAAGATCACGGAACTGGTAGCCGAATGTGCTTCACGCGTATATGGCATCATTAACCACGAGCATATCGAACCGGGAACTGATGTTGCTCTCGGATGTTATATCGCAGCACTGCATCAGCTGTATCTTGCAGGAATGGCAATGGAGCTTAACGCATTAGGCTATCACATGACTCCGCTTAACGCCAACTGATCCACAGACTTTAATTAATGATATAGTATAGCCCGGCTCAGGTCGGGCTATATTTATGTAGGCAGGTGACTGTATTAAAAGGGGAATGCCCCGGGCGTCTCATCCGACGACCGAGGCATCACAAATATATTCCAACAAAACAGAAAACCTTCAGTGTTATTACATCATTCTAACACTTCGCAATGATAAATGGTTCACGGCCTACTGCAAATTATAGCCAAATGCCGTTAATTAACGGAAATTGTGAACACTAAGATAAATATCATAGTTAGAATACTAAAACTGTTATTATGAATATTATTGAAGCGATGAAACAGCGTCGTTCGGTACGCAGCTACGACGGACGATCACTTGATAAGCAACAGATTGACGAACTGATGAAAACGGCCGACGAGGCTAAGAGTCCGTTTGGCGGCAACGTCACCATAAGGCTACGCCGGTTTGACCTTAAAGGAGGTTTCAAGCCAAGGACTTACGGCATGATAAAGGGCGCGAGTGACTTTTTCATGCTCGGAATTAGCGACGATGAACAATCTTTCCTTACGGCCGGCTTCCGTTTTGAGCAGGTAGTACTGAAAGCATGGCAGCTCGGGCTGGGTACTTGCTGGATCGCTGCGACGTTCAAAGGCACCGATTTTGAAAGTGCGGAGTCGTGGCCCGATGGCGAAAAGCTCAGAATAGTATGCCCTGTCGGTGTAGCCGCCAAGCAATCAGTGATGGAGAAGATGACGCGCATGGCGATTGGTAGCAAAAACCGTAAGCCGTTCGGCGACCTGTTCTTCGACGGAAACTTCTCATCACCGCTTTCTCCTGACAGCCGGTTTGGAGAAGCATTGCAGATGATGCGTGTAGCCCCCTCGTCGACAAACTCCCAGCCATGGCGTGCGCTGGTAGTCGGCTCAACCGTCCATTTCTACTATCTGCCCAAGAGTAGCGTATCATTGATCGACTGCGGAATCGGTTTATGCCACTTCTGGGAAACCGAACGCTATTATGACCGGAAAGGGAGCTTCGCCGTATCGACTGACGCTCCGCAGGCTCCTGTAGGATGGAAATATCTGACCTCTTACACGGCTGAATAATGCGTTACTGGGTATTTACGACAAAGCCGGGACACTTCAAGATGTCGGAGGCGCTCGTTCCAGGCGAGACGCTTGACTGGCCGACATTCGGCCGATTCAAGTTTGAAGTCGGCGACATAGTGTTTTTCTATGCCTCGAGTCCCGTGCTGCAGATGATTGGCAAGCTTGAGATCGAGTGCATGGACTTACAGTTCAGCGAAGTCAATCCGCGCAATGATCTTCGTAAATGGCCGCGGCATCATTCAAATATTCCATGGATGAGACTGCGCGTACTGCAAAGTGCGCCGGTCCCGTTCAAGCCTCTTCAGCGAGGAAGCCTTTATTACCACACCGAGTTTAAGCCCTCCCCCTACCCCAAGCTGCTGCACGATGGCGAACGCGAGTATGTGCTCCGGGCATTTGACGAGGCCATGACTTACAGCGCTGACCTGGTCCGCTATGACGGAGGGATTGATCCTGCAGCCCTCAGCCGTGTGCCCCGCGGCGAACTGCTCAAGGAGGCGGTCGACCGTTTGACGGGAGGCCGGATCGCCGACATGACTTTTGACAATCACACATCATCGCTAAACATCCGTCTGGAAAACGGCGATGACAGGCTGACAATGAATTTCACAAACGTGAAACGGGCCGTATGGCAGTATGAGCATGCCGACAACGCGATATCAGGAATACGGCTGACGATTGAAGACACTTATCTGCTGATCCATATCGACGGAGCCGACATAGAGGTGCTCGCCGAGTCACTGCGCATTGATTAATTTCGATGGTTGGATATTATGCACGGGGTTGCGTCCCGCTCTGCGGAGCCTCCTCGGACTGTGCCGCCAATAGTGATGAGGACGGATAACAAAAGAAGCAACCCTCGTGGATTGCTTCTTTGTGACTCCTACAGGATTCAAACCTGTAACCTTCTGATCCGTAGTCAGAT
>CAZIPQ010000089.1:0-9942 GCA_964541165.1 uncultured Muribaculum sp. | reverse complement strand
GATGAGTGAGCTTGGAGGCGAGATCGCCGTCGTTGGTGAGCAGGAGCACACCGGTAGTGTTGCGGTCAAGTCGGCCTACGGGATAGATGCGCTCGTCGCAGGCACCCTTTACAAGATCCATCACGGTAGTGCGGCCGTTGGGGTCGTCGCTGGTGGTCACGCAGTCTTTCGGCTTGTTGAGCAGGATGTAGCACTTGCTCTCCAGAGTCACTACCTTTTCGTCATATTCAACCACGTCGCTGTGGCTGATCTTGGTACCGAGTTCGGTAACGACTTCACCGTTGACCTTTACCAGACCCTGTGTGATAAATTCATCGGCCTCACGACGCGAGCATATTCCCGCATTGGCCATGAACTTGTTCAGACGGATGTGTTCATCGGGATCAGGTATAGGCATTTTATATTCTATGCGCGTGGGCCGAGGCCCAAAGCTCTTTCCGGGACGCGGCTGATTGAAGCTCTGGCGTCCGCCTTGCTGACGCGGGCCGTTGTTGTAGCCGCGCTGAGCGCCCTGATGACGCGGACCGTTGTTGTAACCGCGCTGGCCGCCCTGCTGGCGGGGACCGTTGTTATAACCGCCCTGCTGACGGGGACCATTATTGTAGCCACCCTGCTGACGGTTATTATTGTAGCCGCCCTGCTGACGGGGACCATTGTTATAGCCACCCTGCTGACGGTTGTTATTGTAGCCGCCCTGACGATTGTTGTTATAACCGCCCTGACGATTATTATTGTATCCACCCTGACGGTTGTTGTTGTAACCGCCCTGGTTGTTATATCGCTGGTTGTAGCCGCCCTGACGGTTATTGTTGTAACCGCCCTGCTGGCGGGGCTGATAGCCGCCTTCGTAATTATTGCCCGAAGCCTGCTGGGTATATCCCTCTGCAGGAGCGGTTGAGGCAGATGTTGCAGATGACTCGGCGCCCTCAGCCGGAGCCTGATAAGATTGCTGGCGCGACTGATAACCGCCCTGATTGTTATAGCGGTTGTATCCACCCTGACGGGGCTGATAGCCGCTCTGATTACGGGGCTGGTAGCCACCCTGATTGCTATAGCCCTGATTATTGTAACCGCGGCCTGCATACTGACGTGACTGATAGGGGCGGTCATAGGAATTATACTCACGACGCGGTGTTTCACCGGTACTTTCCCCCGCTGCCGAGTCCATGGTACTGAACTTTCCGGGATCGGCCGAGGAAGCAGCCATTCGGTTCTCGCCTATTCTTGGACGGCGCGGCTTCTTTTCTTCATTGCTGTTATTCTCCATAATTACCTTGTGGTTGGAATGTGTCAAGCTATCACTTTTGCCTCGCGGCAAGTAATCGGACTTGAAATTCTGGGTTAGTGTTATTAATTAGTTGTTTATAATTTATCTATCAATTCTCTCTAAATTCGCAAATATTTCCAGGAGGTGGCAGCTTAATCCACTAAATTAAACATACATTGATCAGTAATGTTACCTCTACTTGCCGGTTATTGCGTATACACCGGTTATCACGCTACAAATTTAATTGTTTTCTTTTAATCGTAAAACAACCGATATAAAAAATTTAGCGCTGACTCCACAATAAATGTTAACGGAGCATTATTATCAGGCGACAGGCCGGAACGAGCATACTATCACGACTAATAAAATCGTACCAAAATATATAAAATCGGGGTAAAACGCCGCTTTAGCTATTATTTCTGCGAAAATTTAATTAGTTTTGCAGAAAATTTAGTACAATTCACTTAGTAGTATCATGTCGAAAGTTACAAAAGAAATGGCCCTCGAATATCATCGAGAGGGCAAACCGGGCAAAATAGAGATAGTGCCCACCGTACCATATTCCACCCAGCACGACCTTGCTCTCGCCTATTCACCCGGCGTGGCATATCCGTGTCTTGAGATTGAGAAAAATCCGTCAGACGCTTACGAATATACAAATAAAGGCAACCTCGTAGCAGTAATCAGCAACGGAACCGCCGTACTCGGCCTCGGCGATATAGGTGCCATGGCCGGCAAGCCCGTAATGGAAGGCAAAGCCCTCCTATTCAAGATATTTGCAGGTCTTGACTGCTTTGATATCGAAGTCAACGAGAAGGATCCTGAAAAGTTTATACAGATCGTTAAAGCACTCGCACCCACATTCGGCGGCATTAACCTCGAGGACATAAAGGCTCCCGAGTGTTTTGAGATCGAGACAAGGCTCAAAGCCGAGTGCGACATACCCGTCATGCATGATGACCAGCATGGCACCGCCATCATTTCAGGCGCCGGACTTCTGAACGCACTCGAGATCCAGGGTAAGAAGATCGAGGATGTACGCCTTGTGGTAAACGGTGCCGGCGCGGCTGCCGTAAGCTGCACGAAGCTTTACATCGCACTCGGTGTACGCCCTGAGAATGTGGTTATGTGCGACTCAAAAGGCGTGATCAGCAAGAAGCGCACCGACCTCAATTCGCAGAAAGCCCAGTTTGCCACTGACCGCGACATAACCACCCTCGCCGAGGCTATGGTAGGTGCCGACGTGTTCCTGGGCCTGTCGGTAAAAGATGTGCTTACCGCCGAAATGGTACAGTCGATGGCTCCGAATCCCATTGTCTTCGCGCTCGCCAATCCTGATCCCGAGATAGCATACGACGTGGCTATGGCAAGCCGCCCCGACCTCATCTTCGCAACAGGTCGTTCCGACTATCCCAACCAGATCAACAACGTTCTCGGATTCCCCTACATATTCCGCGGTGCGCTTGACTGCGGTGCCAGCACTATCAACGAGGAGATGAAGCTGAGTGCAGTCAAGGCTATCGCCGACCTGACCAAGCAGCCGGTACCCTCGGTAGTGAACGCCGCTTACGGCATGAGTGACCTCCATTTCGGACGCGACTACATCCTTCCGAAGCCTCTTGACCCCCGCCTTATCACCTGCGTGGCTCCTGCAGTGGCCCGCGGCGCCATGGAGAGCGGCGTGGCACGTCGCCCCATCACCGACTGGGAGGCCTACAACACCAAACTCCGCAAACTCATGGGCTACGACGACCAGCTCATGCGCCGTCTTACCGATGAGGCCCGCAGCAATCCCAAGCGCGTGGTATTTGCCGAGGCCAATACCGACAATATGCTTCAGGCAGCAGTCAACGCTTACCAGGACGGCATCTGCATTCCTGTTCTGCTCGGCAATGAGGAGATGCTCGAGAAGCGTGCGAAACGTCTCGGCCTCAACATCGAGGGTCTGGAGATCGTCAACCTGCGCCACGACCGCGAGGCTGACCGCCGCGACCGTTATGCAAAAGCTCTCGCAGCCAAACGCCGCCGCAGCGGTATCACCTACAACGAGGCACTGGAGCGCATGTTTGACCGCAACTACTTCGGCATGATGATGGTTGAGACCGGTGACGCCGACGCTCTTATTGCAGGCACCTACTCAAGCAGCCACAGCATCGCCAGCATCGCCAAGGAGGTTATCGGCATACGTCCCACTTACGGACATTTCGCCGGCATCCACATGGTACAGACCAAGAAAGGCGTACTCTTCCTCGCCGACACCACCATCAACCGCAACATGGACGAAAAGACCCTTACCGACGTTGCCCGTCTCGCACGCAATGCCGCCGAATACTTCGCCCACGAACCGGTAATGGCAATGGTGTCATATTCAAACTTCGGATCAAGCTCGGAGGAGGAAGCTCAGCTTGCACATACCGTGGTCGAGAAGATGCAGCGTCTGTATCCCGAACTGGCCATCGACGGCGAAATGCAGGCACAGTATGCCCTCAACAAAGAACTGCGTGACAAGACATTCTCATTCAGCCGCCTGAACGGCAAAGAGGTCAACACGCTCATATTCCCCAACCTGACCGCCGCCAACACCGCCTACAAAATGATGCTCGAAATGGGTATCGGCGAGGTTATCGGCCCGATCCAGGTAGGCCTGAACAAGCCTGTTCACTTCACCAGCGTCGATGCAGCTCCGCGTGATATCGTCAACCTGACAACCATCGCCGTGATCGACGCCGCCGTACTTGAGCGCGCAGGCAACATTCAGGATAAGTAAACGACCGTTAAACAATAAGCCCGTGTGAGTTGTAATAATCTTAAGCAACTTTATTTCATCACACCAACTTATTGACTTGACTTATGCGACTAAACGGACGTCGTGAAAGTTCCAACGTCGACGACCGTCGAGGCACCCGAGGCCACCTCCCCATCAAGGCGGGAGGCATGGGCATCGGGGGCCTTGTCGTTTTGGGACTTATCACATGGCTGCTCGGAGGAAATCCACTCAGCGTGCTTAACGGAGCTTTTGATACCGGCGACTACACGTCGCAGCAGTTCACCACCGCCTCAGCCGGCGACGATGATGAACTCGCACTGTTTTCCCGACAGGTACTCGCTTCGACCGAAGATGTGTGGACCGAGATATTCGAGGAGAACGGGCTCACTTACCGTCCGCCCACACTGGTGCTGTTCAACGGCTCGGTACGCAGCGCATGCGGCAACGCATCGGCACAGACCGGTCCGTTTTACTGCTCGGCCGACGAAAAGCTCTACATAGACCTGTCGTTTTTCCGTGACATGCGCCGCAACTTAGGATCTGACGGAGACTTTGCCTACGCCTATGTGATAGCCCATGAAGTGGGACATCATGTACAGCATCTGCTCGGCACGCTCGACAAAGCCCACGACCTAATGGCAAGGCAGAGCGACACCGAGGCCAACCGCACAAGCGTGAGGATAGAGCTGCAGGCCGATTTCCTGGCAGGCGTGTGGGGACATCACGAAAACCGGCGCTTCAACTCGCTTGAGGAGGGCGATCTGGAGGAAGCCATCACAACCGCGTCAGTGATCGGCGATGACTATCTGCAGAAACGCGCACAGGGATATGCCGTACCGGAGAGTTTCAACCACGGACGCTCGGACCAGCGCATGCGATGGCTCAAACGGGGCCTTTCGACCGGCGACCTGCGTCAAGGCGACACATTCTCCCTCCCGTACGACAATCTTTAGTACGTTAACTTTTTTTGAACCTGATGTCACTAAACCTCTCCATGCCGTGTCTATCATAGTATAAAAACACTTGTTATGAAACCGATAATCAAGACTCTTGCCGTGGCTGTAGTAAGCCTTGCTCTCGCAACACCCGTCACTTATGCGCAACACCGCACGTCAGGCAACCGCGGAGAAAACCGTGAGCAATCCTCGCATCAGCAGGGCAACCGCGCTCCCGCAGCCGGCAACCGCAATGACAAGCACAACAAGCCGCAGCAGAACAATAACAACGGCAACAAGCATGTCGACAAAAACCGTCCTAACGGCAATAATGACTTCCGTGGTCCGGCAGGCAACCATACCCGTCCGGCGGCTCCGCCTCCCGGCAACAACCACAAGCCGGCCGGAGGTAATTTCCGCCCCGGCCCGGCCCATAATACCCGTCCGGCTCCAAAGCCTCATCCGGCACCGCGACCCGGGCATAACGGACCGGCGTTTGTACACCGCCCCATCCATCATGCCCCCTGGACACGTCCCGTGCCGCCACCCGCTTGGCGTCCGCGCCGCGGAGCACCCGCACTCTCGGCCGTGCTTGGCGTGACCTTCGGCACCGCCCTCAACGTAGCGCTTAATTATCTCGTCAACAACGGATACACTATCAACAGCTACGGCAACAACGCCGTATATCTCAACAATGTCAACATGTTTGGCGTGCTGTGGCCTGAGGCAACGATGTTTTACGGCAACGGCGGTCTGGAGCGCAGCGAGTTCTACTACTCCACGCCTTATCCCGACATGATGCGCTACAACTCACTGTATTCCACCCTGACGCGGACGTATGGCGTTCCTTTGAATATTATAAACAATGCGGCCGGTCGTGGCGCAACATGGTTTGCCCCCAACCGCGGATACATCACCCTGCAGTATTCCCAGCAGTTTAACGGCGGTGCCGGACGCTTCTTCACAACAATCACAACCGGACTATAATCCCTATCCAGAAATGCACTTAACACGCATTGTCATAGGTTGCATCCTGCTCGCATCATGCGTGGCAGGATGTGACACGTCAAAGCCCTTCCGCAGCATGCACGGCATGGTGTGGAACACCACCTACAATATCACCTACGCCTCCAACGTGACGCTCGACGACTCGGTGCAGGCAATCATGCGTAAGGTCGAGCTGTCGCTCTCGGCGTTCAACGACTCGTCGCTTATCAGCCGCGTCAACCGCGGTGACACCGTCATCGCCGACTCCATGCTCCGCAGGGTATTTCTGGAGTCACAGTATATCAACAGTCTGAGCGGAGGTGTGTTTGACCCGACCGTCGGTCCGCTTATAGAGCTCTGGGGATTTGGCCGCGACCGTGACAACGAACCTCCTACACAGGCGATGATCGACAGCGTCATGACCTCGGTAGGCATCGACAGCTGCAGCATCGACAGCATGGGGCATATAATCCGCAAGTCTCCGGCCACACGCTTCAACTTCAGCGCCATCGCCAAGGGCTACGGATGTGACATGGTGGGAGCCATGCTGCGGCGCAACGGGGTTGACAATTACATGGTCGAGATAGGCGGAGAGATAGCCGTAGCCGGACATAATCCGCGCGGTTCCTCCTGGCGTGTCATGATCGATGCTCCCGTCAACGCCTCGGACACAGTGATACATGAGCGCATGGCCGTCATCGAGATTGACTCATGCGGCCTGGCCACCTCAGGCAATTACCGCAACTACCGCATGATCGACGGCAATCCCATGGGACATACGATCAATCCGTTCACAGGCCACCCGGCAATGAGTGAGATCCTTTCAGTCACCGTGATTGCCCCCGAATGTATGACCGCCGACGCTCTCGCAACAGCATGCATGCTGCTGCCGCTCGACAGCGCCACCGCCATGATCGAGAAGATTCCGGGCGCGGCAGCCCTCATGGTGACCGCTTCAGCCGACGGAGTATGGGAGATGCACCCCACTTCGCGTTTCCCGGAACTGTCACGCTAAAATTTGGAGAGGAAAAGTCGTAAAAATCGCTTTTTATCACTAAATTTGCGTCAGCGTTTATGGCCCGGTAGTTCAACGGATAGAATAGAGGTTTCCTAAACCTTAGATAGCGGTTCGATTCCGCTCCGGGCTACAATCACGGCTTATTTACATGATATTGCTCAACCATTACAGCATTACACTATGATTATCACCGCTAACAACATCATGCTTGTGGTGGCCGTATTGCTGACGCTGAGTGTACTTGTCGGCAAGGCAGGCAGCCGCTATGGCATGCCCGCCCTTCTTTTATTCTTAGGGGTAGGCATGCTGGCCGGTACGGATGGGTTCGGCATACAGTTTGACTCGGCTGAAGCCGCCCAGTTCATAGGTATGATTTCACTGAGCATCATTCTGTTTTCAGGTGGTGCCGACACGCGGTTCCGCGATATCAGGCCGGTTCTTGGTCCCGGACTCGTACTTGCCACGGTAGGAGTATTGCTGACCACCATCTTCACCGGTACATTCATCTACTACCTCTTTCACTGGCTTGCACCTGCCTACGCATTCGGCTGGATCGAATCAATGCTTCTGGCAGCCATCATGTCATCTACCGACTCGGCCTCGGTATTCTCCATCCTCAGCTCATCGCGCACAGGACTCCGGCAAAATCTAAGACCCCTGCTCGAGCTGGAGAGCGGATCCAATGACCCGATGGCTTATCTGCTGGTGATTATCCTGATCAGTATCATCGAGAGCGGTGCCAAATCCATAACCGGAGGCATGCTCGGATCGTCACTTCTGATGCTTGTGCAGCAGCTGATACTCGGCGCCGCCGGAGGTCTGCTGATAGGCAATGCCTCGGTATGGTTCATCAACCGTCTGCGGGTCGACAACGAATTTCTATATCCGGTAACAATGCTGGCCTGCGTGTTCTTTGCATTCACGCTCACCGAACTCTGCGGCGGCAACGCATATCTGGCCGTATATATCGCCGGTCTGGTGGTAGGCAACCGCCGCCTCGCGCTGAAGCATACCATCACTACCTTTTTCGGCGGCTTCACATGGCTGGTACAGATCATCATGTTCCTGTCGCTCGGCCTGCTTGTCAACCCAAAGGAGCTTATCCACGTCATAGTACCGGGCATAGGCCTCGGCCTGTTCATGATAATTCTGGCGCGTCCGGTGGCCGTATTCCTCTCCCTGCTCCCATTCAAGCAGTTTACATTCAAGGCCAAGGTATTCGTGTCGTGGGTGGGTCTGCGAGGTGCCGTGCCTATAATATTCGCCACCTACGCGCTCATATCGCCTGCCGTGGAACATGCACGCTTCATGTTTAACGTGGTGTTCTTCATCACCATCATGTCGCTCATCATCCAGGGCACGACAGTCAACCGCATGGCCACGTGGCTCGGTCTGCGCGCCCCTTACAAAGAGGATGCCTTCCCCGGCATCAGTCTTCCGGATGAGGTAAAAGCCGCCATCACCGAAATGGTCGTGACCGCAACACTGATTGCTGAAGGCGACAATTTGGCAGCACTCACCCTGCCGCCCCACACACTTGTAGTGATGGTGCGCCGGGGCAATGATTATCTTGTCCCGACAGGCAACACCCGCCTCTATCTCGGAGACTCCCTTCTCGTGATATCGGAGGACAAGGCCAACCTGAACGAACTGAAGCGCCGCTCAAAACAATCATAGACAAACCTAAACAATATAATTGATTATGAAGAAAGTAATCGCAGCAATCGCCGCCGTCCTGATGACTATCACCGTGACGCAACAGGCATCGGCCCAGGCCATACTGGATACCGGCTATCCGACAAAGGTGATCGGAGTAGGAATCCGCGCCGGCTTCAACACGTCGACTCTAAACACTAACTTTGACGACATCATACCCGAATACGCCTGGAACCACACTCAGTGGGGACAGGGCTTCAGCGCCGGCGTAGCCGTGGACATCAATATCCGCAACTACTTTGCCATCACGTCGGGCCTGAATCTCCGCGCCCGCAACAACACTTTCCGCTATCTCCTCATCGACAATGAGGGTCTTGAGGCAGTGGAGGGTCACTGGGGCGGCAACTATCTCGAAATCCCGTTACTGGCCTCACTGCGTCTCGGTGTTCCCGAGCTGGGACAGTGTCACATCGACCTCGGCCCTTACTTCGCAACCGGATTTGGCGGCAAGGTAAAGCACACGATCTACTCGGCCGACGATGCAGGCCCTGCATATTACGGACTGCTCACCTCCCACGGAAAGGGTGATTATTTCGGCGACAAAGGCATGGTAGGCCGCTACGACTGGGGTATCCGCATGGGCTTAGGCGTGCTCGTGCTTCAGCATTACTATATCGGAGCGCATTACAACGCCGGATGCCACAACGTGCTGCAGGAGATTGTCGGTGCCGATGGACGCGCCAAAGGCCACAACAAGTCCTGGACATTCACCGTAGGATATAATTTCTGACAAATCAACAACACAATATAAAATCAACAATATGGCACAGAAACCTTTTGTATATCAGGAGCCATTTCCTATGTCGCCTGACACAACCGAGTACTATCACCTTACTTCCGACTATGTGAAAGTTGAAAACTGGAACGGCCACGAGATGCTGGTTGTCGATCCCGAAGCCCTGCGCGTTCTTGCACGTCAGGCCACTCATGACAACAGCTTCATGCTGCGCCGCGAGCACAACGCGATGGTAGCCAAGATACTCGCCGATCCCGAAGCAAGTGAAAACGATAAGTTTGTAGCCCTCACAATGCTGCGCAACGCCGAGATCGCCGCCAAGGGTCAGCTTCCCTTCTGTCAGGACACCGGCACAGCCATCGTCATCGGCAAGAAAGGCCAGAACGTGTACACCGGCGGACATGACGAGGAGAATCTGTCACACGGCGTGTATGACACTTACACCGGCTGCAACCTGCGCTACTCGCAGAACGCACCCCTCAACATGTATGACGAGGTAAACACCGGCTGCAACCT
>CAZIPQ010000088.1:0-10175 GCA_964541165.1 uncultured Muribaculum sp. | reverse complement strand
TGTGATCCGGTCGGGACTCGAACCCGAAACCGTCTGCTTAGAAGGCAGATGCTCTATCCAGTTGAGCTACCGGACCATTGACAAACGAATGATTTTGCGGTGCAAAGTTAATATTTTCATTTGACTTCGGCAAGTGCTAACGTTTTTTTTGACCCAAATATTGCATGAATGAGAAAATATTCATAAATTTGTGGTAACAACTCAATATAAGTATATATGAAACATTACCTCATGATGATCATACTTGCTTTCGGGGCCGCATTTGCCGCTCCCGCAGCAGTGTGCGCGGCCGACGGTATCAACGGTGAGGTTATTGTCAGCGATCCGGTGATACGCACCACAGCAGGTGGTGTAGAGATCTCGGTCAGCGACGGAGTTGTGCGCCACTTTGCCATCTACTCCATTACAGGTCAGATGGTTAAGCAGATTGATGTAGCCGATACTGCTTTCGTAGATCTGCCCGGTGGATGTTACATCGTAAAGTGCAGCTCCTGGTCAAAAAAGATAGTTGTGCGCTAAAAGCGACGCACCATGACACATTTTTACCGCTGAACCGTCAGTCGGTCAAAGGCGTAAATTGAGATATACGCCTATATTATTTTGCATTATTAATTAGTTGTCTTATACCTATTTTTTACATGAATCTTAATTTAATGAACGCTTGCCGTAGTACTCTACTCGCAACTGCAGTAGCATGTGCCGCACCATCGGTTCTGGCCATGAACCAAGACGATACCCGATTCTCGGAATGGGAGTCATACAACGGGAATGATCTCGAGCTTACCGTTGATAATACAGGTACACATTTTACCCTATGGTCACCCGACGCACAGGCTGTGCGTGTATTCATTTACCCGACCGAACGTAATTCCATACCTACCGACACGTTGACAATGACACGCGCCCAGAATGGTACGTGGCGTGCATCAGTACCGGGTCAGCTTTATGGTAAATATTATACATTCAGCATCCAGCACAATGGAAAGTGGCTTGCCGAGACACCCGGAGTATGGGCCAAGGCTCTTGGAACCAACGGTGAACGCGCAGCCATCATAGATTTCAGCACCACCAATCCCGAGGGCTGGGAAAATGACCGCGGTCCTGCCATCAAGCATCTCACCGATGCCGTTATATACGAAATGCATCACCGCGACTTTTCGGTACATCCGTCAAGCGGCATCGTCAACAAAGGCAAATTCCTGGCCCTTACCGAAGAGGGCACTCATAATGATCTGGGCGATAAAACCGGTATCGACCATCTGAAGGAGCTCGGAGTCACCCACGTCCATATCCTGCCAAGCTACGATTTCAACAGCGTTGACGAAAGCAACTTACCGGCCAACCAGTATAACTGGGGATATGACCCCGTGAACTACAACGCTCCCGACGGAAGTTATTCCACCAATCCGGCCGATCCCACAGCGCGTATCACCGAAATGAAAGAGATGGTAAAGGCGCTGCACGATGCAGGGATAGGCGTAGTCATGGACGTGGTTTACAATCATACCGCCCTTAACGACGACTCCAACTTCTCGCTTACCGCTCCCGGCTATTATTACCGCCACCGTCCTGACGGAAGCTACAGCGACGCGTCAGGCTGCGGCAATGAGACGGCATCAGAGCGCGAACAAATGCGCAATTTCATCGTAAATTCCGTAAAATACTGGGCAAAGGAATATCATATCGACGGTTTCCGCTTTGACCTCATGGCTATTCATGACACCACGACAATGAACCGCGTGACACGCGAGCTGAAGGAAATCAATCCTGACATATTTGTCTATGGCGAAGGTTGGACAGCCGGCGACTCTCCCCTCCCCGTAGGTCAGCGTGCGCTTAAAGACAATGTATCGGCCATGCCTGATGTAGCCGTATTCAGTGATGACATCCGTGATGCAGTAAAAGGCCATTACACAAATGAACGTGACCGCGGATTTGCCACCGGAAAGCCTGATCAGGAGCCGACAGTGATGATCGGTATCGTCGGAGCCACGGCACATCCTCAGGTCGATTATTCAAAGGGCAACAATTCCAAAGCTCCTTATGCACTCGCTCCCACTCAGGTCATCAACTACGTATCATGTCATGACGACCTGATGCTCAGCGACAAACTTGCGAAATCACTTCCCGACGAGACTCCCGAACAGCGTCAGCGGGCCGACAAACTCGCCCAGACCATCGTGTTCACGTCACAGGGCACACCCTTCATGTTTGCCGGCGAAGAGATCTTCCGTGACAAAAAGGGTGTCCACAACTCCTATAAGTCGCCCGACTCAATAAACACCATCGACTGGAACCTCAAGCACCAGAATGCCGATCTGTTCAACTACTATCGTGAGCTCATAAAGCTGCGTAAGTCACATCCCGCATTCCGCATGACTACCACCGAGGATGTCGCCCGTCACCTGGTGTTTGACAAGGTCAATCAGCCGGGTCTCATTTCCTACTCGCTTAAAGATAATGCCAACGGCGATGAGTGGAAGGAGATCAAAGTCATCTTCAATGGTAGCGATGACACCCGCACCGTAAAGATACCCTCAGGCAACTGGCTTGTAGTGGCCCGCGACGGCCAGCTGAAGGCCGACGGCATGGGTTACACCAAGGGAGGCACTCTCTCGGTAGAGCCCCGGTCGGCTATGATACTTGCCAAAGAGAAATAATTCATCTTTCCATACACGCCATACTACTCCGCCACGTTCATTTTGCACGGGCGGAGTATTTTTTGTACATTTGTCTATCAAAACAGAGTAAACCATGAAGCGTATTATCACCTTATTTGCAACTGCCGCCGTATGTACAATTGCCACTATGGCTCAGGAATTCAAGCCGTATGGCGTGGAGCGCGAAATGCCCGCGTTTCTTGACGAGATAAAAGCGGAACTAACCTACCCCATGGCCTGGGGCAACAGCGACATAACCGACTTCGACACATGGCGTTCGTCGGCCCGCGCACTTCTCACCGAGGCCATGCTTGCCACTCCACCTCATCCGTCTGACTTCAACGCAGAGGTCATCGGCGAGGAAAAGCGTGACGGATATACCGCCCGTAAAGTTCAGCTCAATATCAGCGGCTACACACGCGCCAACGCATATCTGCTCATTCCCGACACACCCGGACCGCATCCCGGAGTAGTCCTTCTCCACGATCACGGAGGCCACTATTTTATCGGAAAGGAGAAAATGATACGTCCGTTTGACGTGGACGAGGCCGTTATGGAGGACTCACGTCAATGGGTCGACCAGTGCTATGGCGGACAATATGTCGGTGACTATCTGGCATCCAAAGGATATGCAGTCATAAGTGCCGACGCCATATTCTGGGGCGAACGCGGCCGCAAAGAGGGGGTCAACAAGCAGAAATTAGGTGATTTTGCCGGCAATCTTATGGGACTTGGACGTTGCATGAGCGGCATCATGACCACTGAGGACTCCTATCTTACCGAATACTTCGCAGGGCTGCCTGAAGTCGATGCCGAGCGCGTAGGTTGCATGGGTTTTTCAATGGGAGCTTACCGCGCCTGGATGCTTTCAGCTTTCACTGACAAAATCAAGGCCGGAGCCGCAGTGTGCTGGATGACGGTGACCGACGTACAGTTCTCATGGGAATACGGACGTGAAAACGGAGGCTATGCCAATACCCTGCCCTCGATGCGCCTGTACATGGATCATCCGCACATAGCGTCGATAGCATGCCCGAAGCCGATGATGTTCCTTAACGGAGAGACCGACAAACTGTTTGCACCTCCCGGAGTACGTCGCGCCTTCGACATAATGCACGACGTGTGGCGCAGTCAGGGAGCTGACGAAAAGCTTACCACAATGCTGTGGCCGATGCCCCATGACTGTGGTCCAAAAGTACAGGACGCCGTGCTGACATTCTTTGACAAATGGTTAAAACAATAAATACATTATGGAAACAAAACGCTACTGTCTTACACTTGATCTTGTAGACGATCCCGAACTGATAGCCCTATACCGCAAACTTCACTCACCCGAAGGTATATGGCCCGAAATACCTGCCGGCATCCGTGAGGTGGGCGTTACAGCTATGGACATCTATCTGGAAGGCACCCGCCTGTTCATGATTACCGAAATGCCGGCATCCATTGACCGTGACGAAGCCATGGCGCGCCTCGCCACCCTACCCCGCCAGGCTGAGTGGGAAGAGACCGTAGGACGTTGCCAGCTTTGCGAACCCGGCTCAACCTCAGCAGGCAAATGGCGCATGATGGAGCAGATATTCAAGCTTCCGGAATAATCAGCATCCCGCAACATAACATCAAGGGCGTCTGCCGGTTGGCAGACGCCCTTGTCATATTCTGTCATACATGACCGGTTTTACTTACGTTCAAGCCGGTTGGTGTAATAGCCGTAACAGGTTACAATCACGAAACAGATAAGGGGCAGCACGAATGAAACATTGACAGCAGGCCATGACGCGATGGTACCGCAGTCAATGATAGAGCCCTGAAGCGGAGGCATGATTGAACCGCCGACAATAGCCATCACGAGGAATGCCGAGCCAAGCGATGTATCCTCAACGCTGACATTGTTGAGAGCCAGACCGTAGATACTCGGGAACATGATTGACATGAAGATACTTATGCACACGAGCGCCACAAGACCGCCGATACCATTGATGGCAATAGTCAGGATTGCACAGATGGCAGCTCCGATACCAAAGATAGCGAGTAGCTTAGAGGCTTTATAGTACTTCATCATATAGGTACCGATAAAGCGGAAAGTGAGGAACATCGTCATAGCGGCGATATTGCAGTTCTGCGCGGTAGCCTTGTTGATACCGAGACGGTCGGCATACTGGATGATGAATGTCCACACCATGATCTGCGCAGCCACATAAAACATCTGGGCGAGAACGCCGAAACGGTAGGCATGATTGTGCCACAGGCGCTTGAACGTATCACCGAGGCGTGCCTGGCTGATATCACCCTTATTGTTGGGGATCTTTACACAGGCGATTACGATAAGCATGATCAGCACTACAAGACCGATGGCCACATACGGGTCACGGATCACGGCAAGGTCATGAGTACGGATAGTGGCTTTCTCAGCAGCATCGAGGGTCGGGAATATGATCTGGCCGGCAGCGTCACGCTTGTCGGAAATAAGGTTGGGAAGCACGATGAGCGATGCCACGGCCATGCCACAGAGTGAACCCATGGGGTTGAACGACTGGGCAAAGTTGAGACGGCGTGTCGCATTATCCTTTGAGCCAAGCGAGAGGATGAGCGGGTTGGCGGTAGTCTCGAGGAATGCGAGGCCAAACGTCAGCACATACAATGACACGCAGAAGAAAGAGAATTCCTGCATGTTGGCTGCGGGGATGAAAAGGAAAGCGCCGACGGCATAAAGCGCAAGTCCGAGAAGAATACCGCTCTTATACGAATAACGGCGTATGAAGAGCGCCGCCGGAATAGCCATAGTGGCATAACCTCCATAGAAAGCAAACTGCACCATCGAGGCTTTTGTAGCCGAGAGTTCCATTACGGTCTGGAAAGCCGCCACCATAGGGTTGGTGATATCGTTGGCGAAGCCCCAGAGCGCAAACAGTGACGTTATCAGAATAAACGGCACCAGATATTTCTTCTCGACTATTGGATTGCTATTTTTCATGACAGAGAATTAAAAAGGCCTTTAAGATCCGCATGGACCTTAAAGGCCTTTGGTTATTTCAGATTATTACTTGTAAATCGGGCCGTAGTTCTTGCAAGCGCGATAGTCCGAACCCTCTTTGTCCATGCCGAATGCGTTCCATGCGGCGGGACGGAAGATCTTGTCATCGGGTACATTGTGCATACATACCGGGATACGGAGGATTGATGCCAGAGTAATGAGGTCGGCACCGATGTGACCGTAAGAGATAGCGCCGTGGTTGGCACCCCAGTTGTTCATCACTGAATATACATCCTTGAAGGCATCCTTTGTGGGATCGAGACGGGGAGCGAACCAGGTGGTAGGCCAGCTCGGGTCAGTGCGCTGCTCAAGGATAGCGTTTACTTCGGGATCGAGGTCGGCAGTCCAACCCTCAGCAAGCTGAAGAACCGGGCCGAGGCCTTTCACGAGGTTAAGACGCATCATGGTAACAGGCATACCGCCCTTGGTGAGGAAGTTGCTTGAGAAACCGCCGCCACGGAAGTAGTCACGGTCAGCAGGATACCATGTGGTGGCCTTGAGGCAAGCCTCTGCGTCGGCATCGGTCATTTCCCAGAATTCCTTCATTACGGGTTCACCGTTTTCATCGGTGATAGCACCAGTGGCGTCAAGAGTGGTGGCACCGGAGTTGATCAGGTGGATCACACCGTTCTTTGCAAGACCGGTGAGCTCCTTACCGGTAACACGCTTTACAGCCTCGGGGCTCCAGTATGTGCGGACGTCAGAGAACATCTGTGCACGGTTGGTGAGCAGGTGACCGAAGAGCATGGCTACACCGTTGCAGGCGTCATTTTCAGTAGCTACTACGAATGCCTCACGGATACCGTTCCAGTCAAATGACGAGCACATGAGAGCCTCGGCATAGTCACCGTTGGGGAAGTGATCGGTCCACTGACGCTGACCCTGGAAGCCGGCTGCGATAGCATTGTGGCCGATAGCCTCTTCCTTGAAGCCGATCTCGAGCAGTTTCGGATTACCGTGCATGAGATCCTTCATGATGATCATCATCTTAACTACAAACTCCCAGTCCTTTTCAAGCTCTTCGCGTGACTTGGCCTTAACGGTGTTCTTGATATCCTTGCCTTCGTTGGGCTTGCAATATTTCTCAGTCCATGCCATGGCCTTGGCATACTCTTCCTTGTCGTAGATACCCTCGTCCATACGGCGGATGAACTCCGAGAGGTCGATTGACTCATTGCGCATGCCGAGGTATTCCTGGAAGAAGTCAGGATTTACCATCGAGCCGGCGATACCCATTGAAACTGAGCCCATAGAGAGGTAGCTCTTGCCGCGCATGTTGGCAACAGCGAGGGCAGCCTTGGCAAATCGGAGGATTTTTTCTTCAACGTCGGCGGGTATGGTGTTGTCGTCGAGATCCTGAACATCGTGGCCATAGATGCCGAAAGCGGGAAGACCCTTCTGGGCATGAGCGGCAAGAACGGCAGCCAGATATACGGCACCCGGACGTTCAGTACCGTTGAAGCCCCATACAGCCTTGGGCCAGTAGGGATTCATGTCCATGGTCTCACCACCGTAGCACCAGCAAGAGGTAACGGTGATGGTAGCGCCTACGCCTTCGCGCTCAAACTTCTCGGCACAGGCAGCGGTCTCGCCTACTCGGCCGATTGTTCCGTCGGCAATAACACACTCAACGGGTGTACCGTCAGGATTGCGGAGCTTGCTTGAAATGAGGTTAGCAACTGCATTGGCAAGAGCCATTGTCTTATCTTCGAGACTTTCACGCACGCCTCCCTGGCGGCCGTCGATGGTAGGACGAATACCGATTTTAGGATACTTGTTCATTGGTAATATGCTTAGTGTTAATTTGTGGTATTATGTATAGTGCAAATGTAACACTTTTTCTCCACTTCAACACTTTTCCCACGTTCAAATTACTTGTATTTTTGTTCCATCTGTCAATATTATGTCAATTTCGCAAGTCTACAGTAACTTCTTTAATCTTTTTTATAGCATCACGGCATTGCGACCTCAATGATTAACGCTATATTTTTCGTAACTTTGTAAGTTAATTGCACTGAATATACATAATGTCTAAAAAAAATATAATAGTAAAAGGCGCCCGCGTCAATAATCTGAAAAACGTAACGGTAGAGATACCCCGCAACGAGCTGGTTGTGATAACCGGAGTCAGCGGCTCAGGAAAGTCCTCGTTAGCGTTTGACACACTCTATGCCGAGGGACAACGCCGTTATGTGGAAAGTCTGTCGAGTTATGCCCGCCAATTCTTAGGCAAGATGGCCAAGCCTGAAGTTGACTTTATCAAAGGTCTTCCGCCGGCAATCGCCATAGAGCAGAAGGTAAACACACGCAATCCCCGTTCGACAGTAGGCACCTCAACTGAAATCTATGACTACATGCGTCTGCTGTTCGGGCGCATCGGTAAAACATATTCTCCCATATCAGGCGAGCTGGTGAAGAAGCACACTATCGAAGATGTCATCGCCGTGGCCTCCTCATATCCCGAAGGCACACGTATGGCGATAGTAAGCCCGATCGTACTGCCGGAAAATCGCTCTATGAGGCAGCAGCTTGAGATCCTGATGAAGGAGGGATATTCACGCGTGGTCAGCGACAACAGCTTCCATTCCATCGAGGATATCCTTGCCATGACTGACCGGGATATCGACAAGGGAAAATACGAACTGCTGATTGACCGCCTCGCAATCCAGCCTGGCGACGAGACAAGCCGTCTTGCCGACTCGGTGGAAACAGCATTTTTCGAAGGAAACGACACGATGACCCTCCTTGTGTGGGACAGCGATGGAGATATCCACCGCCATGAGTTCTCAAAGCGTTTCGAAGCCGACGGGATGATATTCCGCGAGCCTAACGACCTCATGTTCAATTTCAACAATCCCTACGGAGCCTGCAAGCGATGCGAAGGTTTCGGCCGAGTGATCGGTCTTGACCCTGACCTGATTGTGCCTGACAAGTCCCG
The DNA here is from genome assembly GCA_964541165.1 of uncultured Muribaculum sp. Lineage (GTDB taxonomy): Bacteria > Bacteroidota > Bacteroidia > Bacteroidales > Muribaculaceae > Muribaculum. The sequence goes on along the minus strand of CAZIPQ010000088.1, from coordinate 1,543 downwards.
TTCAGTCTATGACGATGCGGTAGTGTGCTGGCGTGGCGAGAAGATGAGCGAATGGAAGCAGCAGCTTATCGCGGTGGCTCCACAGGCCGGTTTTCCGATACACAGGCCGTATTGTGATCTGACGGATAAGGAACTGGATATATTGTGGCACGGATATGGACGCTTCAAAGGTATCGACGGCTTCTTCCGGATGGTCGAGGAAAACCAGTATAAAATCCAGTACCGCGTGATGCTCGCCCGTTACCGCGGCAAGACAATATGTCCCGACTGCCACGGCTCACGCTTGTCGCCCGATGCTTCATACGTGAAAATCGGAGGCGCCACCATCACCGAACTGGTACGCATGCCGGTGGCCGACCTAAGGCGCTGGATGCAGGAACTCCAGCTCGAAGGCAATGACCGCAAGGTCGCTGCCCGACTGCTTACCGAGATCATAAACCGTCTTGGATTTCTGTGTGATGTAGGACTCGGTTACCTGACTCTTGACCGCCTTTCGTCCACCCTGTCGGGCGGCGAAAGCCAGCGAATAAATCTGGCAACCTCTTTGGGCAGCAGCCTCGTAGGTTCGCTTTACATACTTGACGAGCCCAGTATCGGATTACATTCACGCGACACTCAGCAACTTATCGGAGTGTTGCGCAAGCTCCAGCGTATAGGAAACACCGTGGTGGTCGTTGAGCATGACGAGGAGATAATGGAGGCAGCCGACACTATCATTGACGTAGGGCCCGATGCCGGACGTCATGGAGGAGAGATAATATATCAGGGCAAGGTGGCCTCACTGCGTGATGCCGCGGATTCATACACGGTTAAATATCTCACCGGGAAATTATCTATTCCGGTACCTGCCAAACGCCGCAAATGGCGCGATTACATCGAAGTGACAGGTGCGCGCGAACACAATCTGAAGAATATTGACGTGAAATTTCCGCTTGGCGTAATGACAGTGGTGACAGGTGTCAGCGGTTCAGGAAAATCCACCCTCGTACGGGATATACTGTATCGAGCCCTGATGCGCCATCTCGGCGAACCAGGCGACGCACCGGGACTGCACCGGAGTCTTAAAGGCGACCTGCACCGCATATCGGCTGTGGAATTCGTTGATCAGAACCCGATTGGCAAGTCGTCGCGCAGCAATGCCGCCACATATCTGAAGGCATTTGACGAGATCCGTAAACTTTATGCCGACACGCAGGCGGCCAAACAGATGGGATTCACACCCGGATATTTCTCGTTCAACTCCGAGGGAGGCCGATGCGAGGAGTGTAAGGGAGAAGGCACCATAACGATAGAGATGCAGTTTATGGCCGATATCGTCATCCCGTGTGAGGCATGTCACGGCAAGCGCTATAAGCCCGATGTGCTTGAGATAACTTATCGCGGCAAGAACATCAACGATATTCTTGAAATGACGGTTAATCAGGCTATTGAATTTTTCAGTGAGGACAGCGGCAACTCCACATGCCGCAAGATAGTGCGACGCCTGCAGCCGCTTCAGGATGTAGGACTGGGATATATAAAACTCGGCCAGTCATCATCCACC
>CAZIPQ010000087.1:3918-10181 GCA_964541165.1 uncultured Muribaculum sp. | reverse complement strand
TGTCGTAACTCTTACGGCATAGCCTCACTTCTTTCAGCGCGTCAAAGAAAGACAGGAGGTAGCGATCTCCCTGTAAGTGGAAGTGATGCTAAAAGTGATGCTAAAAATATCTCTCAGCGTCAGCGTAATATTCTCGAATTAATACAAGAGAATCCTACAATTAGTCTTGATTCAATAGCGAAAGCAATAGGGGTTAGTGCTCCGACAATAGATCGTGAGATTGTTAAAATGTCACATCTAATAAAGCGTATTGGGCCAAAGAAAGGCGGCCATTGGGAAATTATTAATAACAGTTAGTCAGATATGAATTAATCTCCGTAACTGTCGGTATTATATCGGATATGATTAAGGGCGCGGAGCACATTGCACAGTATGCGGCTCCAATAGCCACCGAAATCATCCTTAACTGCAATAAGACATGCCTCCACAAGATCTTCCGGAGCATCCTTTACCGCTTCAAGGAAATTGTAGAACACCTGAAATATATCGGCAAGACCCTCTGATATCGAAGCGGCGATAGGGGTATCGCTGTATTTCATATCCTCTTCAAACACCTCCAGATATACATCATCAGGGCCGAGCAGATTCTCGGCATTGCGGCGTATGGCCTCATAGTAATCCTCTTCGAGAGCGCCATCAATATAGGCATCACTCTCAGCCATCGGATCGTCGATGCTCAGATCGGTAGCAGAGATATAGATACGGGGCAAAAGCCTCAACATGGATGCCACAAATTCATCACGCTCACTTTCGCGTGCCTGCTCGAGAGTCTGGCAATACTCATTGCACAGCGCCATAAATGCAAGTGCATTGTTATTGATTGACATGGGCCGAATATAAATTATGAGTTAATATATAATCATATACTCCCGGAGGGAGGAAAAAGTTCATATTACGGTGATGCTTTATTGCATCACGTACAAATGTCGACGAAATTTCTACCAAAGGAGCGTCGACAACCGTCACTCCTTCTGGAAGCGGAGATGGCAGCTCATAGTCAGGTCTTGGATAGACGATCAGGCCGAAATCCCTGATTATCCTCTCCCCTTCGCGCCACCGGTCAAAAGCTGCGAGATTATCCGAACCTACAATAAGCCGAAAATCATAGTCGGGATACAATTGACACAGCCGTTCGAGTGTATTTATCGTATACGAAGGCTGCGGCATCGAGAGCTCAACGTCAGTGACCGAGATATTTTCGGCGCCTGACACCGCGATCCGCAGCATGGCCAGCCGGTTGGCATCGCTCTCCATCATCCGGTCACGTTTAAACGGGTTCATCGGTGACAGCATCATCCACACCTCGTCAACATCACACCACTGGACGATGTAGGAGGCTATGATCATGTGGCCTACATGCACAGGATCAAAGGAGCCGCCAAACAGGCCTATTTTACGACGCTTATTCACTTGGAAATAAACCCGCTTATAATATCGTGAACCTGTGCTATCGCGGTGGCAAGATCATCGTTGACTACCGAAAAGTCAAACCGCGGTGCAAAAGTCAGCTCGTAAGCCGCCTTGCCTACACGTTCGTCAATTACAGCGGCGCTGTCGGTGGCACGTCCTTCAAGTCGTCGACGGAGTTCTTCGATCGAAGGAGGCATAATAAAGAGTGTCATTGCCTGTTCGCCGAATATATTCTTTACATTCATGGCTCCGACAACATCTATGTCAAGCACCACATTATGACCCGAGGCAGTCACTCTGTCAATCTCGCTGCGGAGGGTACCGTAAAAACGTCCGGGATAAACCTCCTCATACTCAACAAAATCACCTGCTTCTATACGGTCGCGGAATTCCTGTTCCGACAGAAACCAGTAGTTCACCCCATGCACTTCGCCCTCTCGCGGCATGCGGCTTGTCGCAGATACAGAGAACTGCATGTCAAGATCACCCTTTTCAAGGAGAGCCTTGATAATGGTGCTCTTGCCGCAGCCTGACGGAGCCGATATAATGATAACCTTGCCTGTCATCGTCACATCACGTTAAGTACCTGCTCCTTGATCTGTTCAAGCTCGTCTTTCATCTTGACGACGATCTTCTGCATTTCGGCGTGATTCGATTTTGATCCGAGAGTATTGATCTCACGACCCATCTCCTGACTGATAAATCCCAGTTTCTTACCCTGTCCGGGATTACCGGCCATGGTCTCCATGAAATAATTGAGATGCTGTGCAAGACGCTGCTTTTCTTCATTTACATCGAGCTTCTCGATGTAAAATATCATCTCCTGCTCCAGTCGGTTCATATCGAAAGTGATGCCGTCAAGCTTCGACAGGTTCTCTTCGATACGGGCACGTATCTTGGCCACACGCTCCTTCTCAAATGGCTCGATAGAATTAAGAAGCGCTGTTATATTTTCTATTTTCTGAGTGAAAAATGCCTCTAACTTGGCACCCTCCTGACGACGGAAATTCATCAGGCCGTCAATCGCACCGTTGACTGTTTCCATCACTACTGCGGTCTCCTCTTCAGTCATGGCAGCAGGCATCTCGCTCTTCATGGTCTCCGGGAAGCGCATCAACACACTGTACCAGTCATCGGGCCACGCCAGCTGAAGTTCACGGGCCATTTCTTCGACCTGAGCCTTATATGCCGCCATGAGCGGAATGTTAAGACTGACCGTAGTTTCGGCACCGATAGTCTCTGAGTATATCTGGAAATCCACCTTGCCACGTTCAAGACGCGAGGCTATGATATTGCGAAATTCAAGATCTTTCTCACGAAAAGCCGCCGGTATTCTTGAGGAAATATCAAGTTGCTTGCTGTTAAGTGACTTTATCTCAACAGTAATTTTTTTAGTAGGGGTTGTGGCAACAGCCTTGCCAAATCCCGTCATGGAAAGTATCATGCCTTATTATTTTTTACAAAATTACAAAATATCCCGAAATTCGCGGAATAAATAGTAACTTTGTAAATAAAAAAACAGAGAACCTATGGCGGTAATTCTAAATATAGAGACATCCACTAACGTATGTTCAACAGCACTATGCTTTGACGGCGAGATCATAGCGACGCGTGAGGACTATTCAGGTCATAATCACGCCACGCTATTGTCGGGCTTTATACGCGACTGCATGGATAAAGCCAAGGAGAAGAATCTCACCATCGACGCGATCGCGGTGAGCATCGGTCCGGGCAGCTATACCGGACTACGTATCGGGCTTTCCGAGGCCAAGGGATTGGCTTATGCCCTTGATGTGCCGCTGATAGGTGTGAGCACACTCCAGATCATGACCGTAGGCGTAATGTTCAGCGACTTCTTTGACGACAATGTCATGTTTGCACCGATGATCGATGCCCGGCGCATGGAGGTGTACACAGCCGTATATGACTATGCTCTTGAGGCGCTCCTGTCTCCCTGCCCGCTCATTCTTGAAAGTGACAGTTATGCCAAGTGGCTCGACCGTGGCCCTGTCATCTTCTTCGGCAATGGGTGTGACAAGGCACGTCCGCTGCTTCAGGATCATCCTAACGCTAACTTCATCACCGAGATACATCCGCTTGCTGCCAATATGATGGCGCTCTCAGAGCGCGCATACCGAAATAAGAATTTTCTTGACCTCGCATATTCCGTGCCGGAATATCTGAAGGACTTCCAGGCCACACAACCGAAAAATAAAATTTGACTCAACATGTCATGAACGTAATCGAAACTATAAAATCACGTACTACAACAGGATTTTCATTTGAAGTATTGCCCCCGCTGAAAGGCAAGGGTATTTCACAGCTTTTCAAAAATATAGATATACTGCGTGAATTTGATCCGCTGTATATTAACATTACCACTCACCGCAGTGAGATGGTGTATAAGAATACTGCTGACGGACTCTATCAGAAGGTCAGTGAGCGCTCGCGCCCCGGCACTGTCGCCGTGGCAGCCGCAATCCAGCAGAAATATGGCATTCCTGCCGTGCCACATCTGATATGCAGCGGTTTTTCGAAGATTGAGACCGAATATGCACTTATTGACCTCAACTTCCTCGGCATAACAAATCTGCTCGTATTGCGAGGGGACAAGGCCAAGCATGAGAGCCGTTTCATACCCAATGAAAACGGCTACGCACATGCATCGCAGCTCCAGATGCAGATTAATGACTTCAACAAAGGCTACTTTATTGACGGCACTAAAATGGACATCATGACCGGTGAAGCATTTTCCTACGGTGTCGCTGGTTATCCGGAAAAACACGAGGAAGCGCCCAATCCCGACATTGATCTCCTCTTTCTGAAAGAAAAGGTAGACAATGGAGCCGATTATATCGTGACACAGATGTTCTTTGACAACAAGAAGTACTATGACTTTGTAGACCGTTGTCGTGCAGCCGGCATCACCGTACCCATTATCCCGGGTATAAAACCGATCACGACATGCGGCCAGCTCAACATGTTGCCAAAGGTATTCCATGTCGATCTGCCGATGGAACTCGCAGCCGAACTCATCAAGTGTAAAAGCGATGACGAGGCCAAGCATGTCGGCGTCGAGTGGTGCAAATACCAGACAGCCGATCTTATAGCCCATAATGTGCCAAGCATACATTTTTACTCGCTTAATGCGACACGAAGCGTGGAGCAGGTAGCGCGTGCAGTATATTAATTCTCTATTCCTCATTTCCTCACGATTATGAAATTTTCCGATATTCCGGCCCATGAAGAAGCCAAGGCGCGATTACGAGCCATGGTTGATGCCGACCGCATACCTCACGCCCTCCTGATCGAAGGCCCGGCCGGTGTCGGGAAATTCGCACTTGCCCGCGCTGCGGCTCAATACATCCATTGCGAGAACCGCACTGACGGCGACAGTTGCGGAACATGCCCGGCATGCATCCAGCATCAGTCATTCAATCATATCGACACGCATTTCGTATTTCCGGTCATAAAGAAAAAGAGCGGATCGCCCACTTACTGCGATGACTTTCTGCCGGAATGGCGTGAGTTTCTTACTGAAAATCCGTACATGGATTTTAACGAATGGATGGCAACACTCGGCGCACCCGACAAACAGCCGGCCATATATGTGGATGAGAGTGAAGCGCTCATACGCAAGTTGAGTTATACATCGCATAGCGCCCGATACAAGATTGCTTTGCTCTGGCTTCCTGAGCGCATGAATCCAGAGACCGCGAATAAGTTACTCAAACTTATCGAGGAACCCTATAGCGACACCCTGTTCCTGATGGTCAGCAACGACTCAAAGTCGATACTACCGACCATCTACTCCCGCACCCAGCGCATTATGCTCAAACGGCTTCCCGACACCGTGATAGCCGACAACATAGCGCGCCGGCATAATCTGGAACAGGCCGACGCCATGGCTATCGCACATATTGCCGAAGGAAACATGCTCCGGGCGGAGGCTGCCGTGAGTCTGACTGACAAGAATCATCAGGCCCTTGAGCTATTCATGGCCCTCATGCGCCGCGCATACCAGCGTCAGGTAAAGGAATTGAAGGAATGGGCGACTGATGTGGCCGGTCTCGGACGGGAAGGGATACGTGACTACCTTGAATATTGCCAACGGCTCATACGCGAGAATTTCATATACAATCTGCATATCGCTGAATTAAACTACATGAACCGGGAGGAAGCCACATTCAGCTCACGTTTCGCACGCTTTATCAATGAGCGCAACGTGCTTCCCATTGTGGATGAGATCGACAAGGCGATTATCGACATCAACGGAAACGGCAACGCCAAGATAGTGCTTTTTGATCTGGCCGTACGTATGATTCTACTGTTAAAAGCGTGATCTCACGTATGAAGGCATTTCTTTATCGTCTGGCAAAAGCCTATTCCGATCATCACTCCGACGAGCTGATCGACTATTGCTTCGTTTTTCCCAACAAACGCAGCGGTACTTTTTTCCGTCATTACCTTGATTTGTGTCATGACCCGAAAAAAGGGCCCGTATTTGAGCCGGAGATTACCACTATCAGCGATTTTATAGCCGGTTTTTCAAAGTATGTTGAAGGGAGCCGCTACGACCTGCTGTTCACGCTTTTCAACGAGTACCGCAACATATTCAACCAGCTGTCACCTGACAGCGGCACGATGCCCGATGACTTTGACAAGTTCGTTTTCTGGGGTGATATGCTGATCAGCGACTTCAATGACGTCGACCGCTACATGGCTTCGCCGGAAGCACTGTTCAAGAATGTAAAGGATGTGCGTGAGATAAGCGCCGACTTCCTGACCGATGAACAGAAAGCCATAATCAGCCGGTACTGGGGCATTGAACTGCCCTCGTCCAACCCGGAATC
>CAZIPQ010000087.1:1965-3818 GCA_964541165.1 uncultured Muribaculum sp. | reverse complement strand
TCAGCAGGACATTTCCTGAAGCGATATATCAAAGAATTTCCATCGCGCTATGACATAGATCTCCCTCATCCCGAGGCCCCCGACATAGAGATTATAAGCATACCGTCTAATATAGGCCAGGTAAAATTTATCGGCAAACTTCTTACGGAGAAATCCCGGATCAAGTCATTTGCCTCGGTCGACACGGCCATTGTGCTCCCCTCGGAAGATCTGTTCATCGACCTGCTCCACTCCATTCCTCCTACAATCGGGCCTGTCAATATCACGATGGGCTATCCGTTGCGACTCACCTCCATCGCCTCGCTGATGCGCAATATTATGTCAATGCATATCAGGGCAAAAAAAGTACGCGATGAGTGGTGCTATTTCTATGAGGACATAAACAACGTGCTTACCCATCACCTCATAAAAGCGATGTTACCGGAGGAATGTGCCGAGATCAGGAAACGTATCGACGACAACCGCATGTTTACTGTCAATGCAGCCATGCTCCGTAATGACTACCCTACTCTCGCGCCGCTGTTCTTCCCACTTGATGACCTAAAGAACGGAATGCATGTATTCGACTATACATTGCAGCTGATTGACTTTATCAATGAGCGCATAAAGTCGATAGGTCAGGAAAACGGCAACGGCATACCGCTGCACAACAGCACCGACATGACCGTCGAGCTGGGATTTCTCACCCGCTACCGCCAGTCAGTGGAACAGTTGCGCAAAGCATGTCATAACTATGGCATCACGATGCGTGACAGCACATTCTTCCACCTGATAGAACGAACTGTAAACGGAGAGACAGTGAATTTCATTGGCGAACCGCTGTCAGGACTTCAGATAATGGGAGTGCTGGAGACACGCGCTCTCGATTTCCGGCATGTGCTAATGCCGTCGATGAACGAACGCATATTTCCTCGCAAGCACTACACCCGGTCATTCATTCCTAATGCTCTTCGTTACAGCTTTGGATTATCGACTCCTGAATTTCAGGAAGCCATGTACGCCTATTATTTTTACCGACTGATAGCCCGCGCTTCGTCGGTGACACTGCTTTATGACGCACGCACTTCGGGCCTTAAGGGGGGTGAGATGTCTCGATATCTCTATCAGCTTATGTATCTTTATCCCAAGGATAAGCTTAAGGTCACAACAGCCTACTATGATGTACCGGCCATCATGCCGGGCCAGATGTACGAGATACCGAAGACACCTGAGGTAATGGAGCAGCTCAACCGCTTCCTTTCGACAGGCGATGACCGACGCTACCTGTCGGCGACAGCCATCAATATGTATCTCAGCTGTCCTATGCGCTTTTATTTCAACAGCGTGCAGAACATCCGCACTGACGATGACATCACCGACTACATGGACGAGAGTGTGTTTGGCCGAATAATCCATCAGGTATCTGAACTTGCTTACAAGCAGGTTCGTGGAAATGCCCCTGAGGTGTACATCGACAGCAATGTACTTGACCGGTTAAAACGCGAACGCACCCGTATAGAGGCGCTGATCACGTCAAGCATAAATGAGCTTTATCTCAAACTGCCGTCAGAGGCACAGCAAGGAGAACCGTATAGAAATACCACCCCTCTTCAGGGAGAAGCCCGTATTTTAGGCAATATCATTGCTGACTTCATAATGACGCTATTCGGTCATGAAGCACGTCAGCCGTTCACATTTATCGAAGGAGAGCAACGCTTCAAGACTCAACTGCCGCTTGACGATCACCGCAACTTCAATATCACCGGATCGATTGACCGCGTGGACCGTATAACCGACAGCAACGGACAACCATTGCTGCGCATAATAGACTATAAAACCGGGGCTGATAAAAGTGACGTAAAAAATATTGACGA
>CAZIPQ010000087.1:0-1865 GCA_964541165.1 uncultured Muribaculum sp. | reverse complement strand
TTCAGGCCCAATCCAAGCAAGGTGCACTGCAACTATTGCGACTTCAAGGCATTGTGTGGTCTGGCATCGGAATAAATCATGACGGCGATGGGAGCATTGTACATCCATATACCATTTTGCGCATCAAAGTGCTACTACTGTGACTTCTATTCACGTAAGCCTGACGGTGATGACGTTATTACACGTTACATCAATGCTGTCATCGCGGAGTGGTCGATGCGAAAGGATGAAATAGACACTCCTCCCGATACCATATACATCGGCGGAGGCACCCCTTCCCTTCTTTCAGAAAAGCATCTTTCACAGCTTATAGAGGCCATACATCCGGATAATACATTGCAGGAATTCACCATTGAAGCTAATCCTGAAGATGTTACGGAATCTTGGGTGAATTGTATACGTGAGCTTGGTATTGACCGAGTAAGCATAGGCATACAGTCATTGATTGGTGATGAACTTGCGGCAGTAGGACGCCGGCACGACTCCCGCCGGGCGCTTCAGGCTATCGAACTTCTGCAGTCGGGCGGCATAACCAACATCAGCGGAGACCTGATTTACGGACTCCCAGGACAGACCACGCAGTCATGGCGGAGTTCAGTGACAGGGCTGCTTGCCACCGGCATAACGCATCTCTCTGCCTACTCTCTGACTTACGAACCGGGAAGCCGGCTCTATGCAAAATTGATGGCAGGAAAAATCACTGAAACCGATGACGACACGGTAGCGGCTATGTATGACATCCTGACTGATAAAATCAGGGAAATAGGCTGGGAACACTATGAGATCTCAAACTTTGCATCCCCCGGCTTCAGAGCGATACACAACAGCAGATACTGGGACTTTACTCCATACATAGGTCTCGGACCCGGAGCCCACAGCTTTGACGGCAAGGTAAGGCGGTCTAACCGACCTGACCTCAACCGCTATCTGAAAGCCATCGAAAGCGGAGCCACATTTTACGACACCGAGACGGAAACCCGGTCAGACCTTATCAATGATTACATAATCACCAGGTTAAGGACAAGTGAAGGGCTCGATATGGCTGATATGCGCTTCCGTTTCGGCAACATTGCCGCTGATGAGTTAAGGCATGCGGCCATGCGTTTTGTCAACCGCGGTTCACTTGTGTATGACCGCGATATCCTGCGGTTTCCTGAAACAGGGTGGCTGATAAGTGATGCCGTGCTTCGTGAACTGCTTGTGTGAACCTGTATTATTTTGTACTTTTGCAGCAAAACAGAATCCGATTATGACTAAAGAAGATCTCAAGATTGTATTTCTCGGCACTCCTGAATTTGCAGTGGAAAGCCTTGATAAATTATATACCAACGGCTACAATATCGTAGGTGTGGTGACTATGCCTGATAAGCCGGCAGGCCGCGGTCACAAGATGCTTCACTCTCCCGTAAAGCAGTATGCCGAGGCCCACGGGCTTCATCTGATGCAGCCGGTTAAGCTGAAAAATCCGGAGTTTGTCGATGAATTGCGTTCACTGAATGCCGATCTCTTTGTGGTCATAGCATTCCGTATGTTGCCGGAAATCGTGTGGACCATGCCCCGTCTCGGCACCTTCAATCTTCACGCCTCGCTGCTTCCCGATTATCGTGGCGCAGCTCCTATAAACTGGGCTGTCATCAACGGAGAGAAAATGACCGGAGTAACCACATTTTTCCTGAAGCATGACATTGATACAGGTGACATCATTGACCGTGTAAGCGTGGAAATCAACGACGATGACAATGTTGGTGACGTTCATGACCGTCTGATGCATCTGGGAGCCGACCTTACATTAAAAACCGTAGAGGCAATCGTCAACGGAACACTCACCACCACTCCTCAGGATGAATTGCTCACCGACGGACGGA
>CAZIPQ010000086.1:7903-10344 GCA_964541165.1 uncultured Muribaculum sp. | reverse complement strand
AAAAAATGGCCGGTCACATGACCGGCCCATAGAGCATAAGAGTGTGTTTTATAATATTTGTGTACGATTAGGCTGTTGGTTGGCGCTCTATCAACGACGATAATCCTTGAGAGACTCCTGGAGACGCTGGCGAGCGAAGAAGATACGGCTCTTCACTGTGCCGAGCGGCAGGTTCATCTTCTCGGCGATCTCGTTGTACTTGTAGCCTGCTACGTGCATCGAGAAGGGGATGCGGTAGTCATCGCTGAATGAGTTGATGGCGTCTGTGATCTCGTTGGCGGCGAAAGCACCTTCGGGAGTTTCGAAACCTGAGTCCTGCGGCAGGTTGAGGTGATAGAGGTCCTCGGTCTGGTCAACAACGGTAGCAGTGCGTACGGCCTTGCGGTAGTTGTTGATGAAGAGGTTGCGCATGATTGTGAACACCCAGCCCTTGAAGTTGGTCTCCTCAGTGTACTTGTCCTGATTGTCGAGCACCTTGAGCATTGTATCCTGAACTAAGTCGTAAGCGTCGTCGCGGTTAGAAGTTAACATATACGCGAAGTTCTGAAGGTTAGCCTGAAGGGCGATGAGCTTGGTTTCAAATGCAGTTGCCATAATCGTAATGAATTTTTTATGTGATGTATTGTTTTGTTTTTTACTGTTTCAAGTGTTACACAAACGTGTTACAAAATGATTACGATACAAATGTACGAAAAGTTTTTAATACAGCAATACTTTTTGGCAAGAAAATTTATGTTTAACTTTTATTAATATATAGTAAATTGGTAAATTGTTGATTTATAATATTTTAAATTTTATTGAGCTGTTTTCAATTTTGTTACAAAATTTGTGACAACTTGTGACATCGTGTTACAACTGCCGGAATCGCGGATTCCGGGCTGTTACAAACCTGAACTTTTATGAGGGGTATATGTTACAGCAGCTGCCATAAGGATGGTATCAGGTGCCTTCATATAAAAGAGGTGCATTTTATGGATTGGACATAATTTAGTATCTTTGCAGCTGTTATGGATTTTGAACTACAAGCTACTGATCCGAGGTCAAATGCCCGTGCCGGAGTCATCACTACCGATCACGGACAGATAGCCACTCCTATATTTATGCCGGTAGGTACTGCCGGCTCCGTTAAGGCTGTGCACCAGCGTGAACTGGCCGATGATGTCAAGGCGCAGATCATACTTGGCAACACTTACCATCTGTATCTGCGTCCCGGTCTGGATATATTGCGCGAGGCTGGCGGACTGCACAAGTTCAATGGCTGGGAGAAGCCTATATTGACCGACAGTGGCGGGTTCCAGGTGTTTTCTCTGTCAGCCAATCGTAAGCTGAAGGAGGAAGGTGCATGGTTCCGTAGCCATATCGACGGTTCGAAGCACTTGTTTACGCCGGAGGGAGTGGTGGATATACAGCGCGTCATCGGTGCCGACATCATGATGGCGCTTGATGAGTGTACCCCCGGAACGGCTGATTATGACTACGCCAAGAAATCGCTTGGTCTTACTCACCGCTGGTTAAAGCGCGGCTGGGAACGGTTTAACACTACCGAGCCTTTGTACGGCTACAAGCAGACATTTTTCCCTATTGTACAAGGATGCACCTATAAGGATCTGAGGCAGGAGTCGGCTAAATTCATTACCGATCTCGGGGCCGAGGGAAATGCTATCGGCGGTCTTGCGGTAGGTGAGCCGGCCGAAGTCATGTATGAGATGATAGAGGTGGTCAATGATATCCTGCCTGAGGATAAGCCCCGCTATCTGATGGGAGTAGGCACACCTGCAAATATTCTGGAGGCTATCGAGCGCGGAGTTGACATGATGGACTGCGTGATGCCTACGCGCAACGGACGCAACGGCATGCTTTTCACCGCCCACGGCATCATGAATATGCGTAACAAGAAGTGGGAACGCGACTTTTCTCCGCTTCAGGAGGATGGCCCGAGCTATGTTGACCGTTTTTACAGCAAGGCCTACGTGCGCCATCTGTTTGTCGCCAACGAGATACTCGCAATGCAGATTGCCTCAATCCATAATCTGGCCTTCTACCTGTGGCTCGTAGGGGAGGCCCGCCGACATATCCTTAACGGTGATTTCAAGGCGTGGAAAGACGAGATGATAGTGCGTGTGACTCACAGACTGTAATACTGAAACGATGTTTAAGATACTTGACCGATATATCATCAAGAAGTTTCTCGGTACGTATGTGTTTGCCATAGTCCTCATTCTGGCAATCACCATAATGTTTGACATTAACGAGAAACTTGACTCGTTTCTGAAGGCGCCGCTTAAGGAGACCATATTCGATTACTTCCTGAACTTCCTGCCTTACTTCGCCAATCAGTTCAGCCCGCTGTTTACGTTTATCGCCTGCATATTCTTTACATCAAAGCTCGCCGATAATTCCGAGATCATCGCCATGCTGTCGTCAGGCGTCAGTTTCCGCCG
>CAZIPQ010000086.1:0-7803 GCA_964541165.1 uncultured Muribaculum sp. | reverse complement strand
CTTACGGCATCCACTATTATATGGGACTCGGCATATCACTGGACCGCGCGCGACTATATGATACGTGACATCAAAGGTATGGAGGAGGTGATACGCAAGGGTTCGCGCCTTGACACCATCATCCAGATGGAGCCGCGCGATTTCCTTATATCTAAAAATGATCAGGAAACACTGACCTCGCCGCAGCTGACCGAGTATATCGACCGGCAGAAAGCCCGCGGAGTGGCCAATATAAAGGCATTTGAGATCGAGAAGGAAAAGCGTGTCGCTATGTGTGCGGCCGCATTTATCCTTACGGTAATCGGTATGTCGCTGTCGTCCAAAAAGGTCAAGGGGGGTATGGGACTTAATATCGGTATCGGCCTGGCATTGAGTTTCAGCTACATTCTGTTCATGACCGTTACTTCAACGTTTGCCATATCAGGCTACACATCACCGATGGTGGCGATGTGGATCCCGAATATCATCTATACGATAATTGCTGTTGTGCTGTATTTCAAGGCCGCACGTTAAATGCGGTCAAGAACTGTCTTGACGAGATCGTGTATTGCGGTCTTATAGTTGGGCGAGGCGGTCGTGTTCACGCGGTTGGCTATGATCGAGCATACCGTCATGGCACGATGACCCAGCAATAGCGCGAGACCCTGCAGCGGTGCGCTTTCCATCTCATAGTTGGTCACGGGACGACCGTTATAGCGGAATTTTTCGATATTTTCATTAAGATGCGGATTGGCCAGCGGCAGACGCAATTCGCGTCCCTGAGGACCGTAAAAACCTACTGCGCTGATTGTGGTGCCGCGCACCATGTCATCGCGTCCTATCTGCTCCACGAGCTCGGGATTGCTCGGCACTACGTATGGAGCTGCCCACAGAACGTTCCAGTTGACCGCGTCGCAAAAAGCGCGTTCATAATCGAGGTCGCTCACCGCATTGCGCCCTTCATAATAGTTAAGAACTCCGTCAAAGCCTATTGAACGTTCGGCAATCACGGGAGTGCCTATGATAAGCTCAGGCTGCAATGCTCCTGAAGTTCCGATACGCACCATCGTAAGGGTGCGGTGTTCCGGTTTTACTTCCCTTGTGGCAAAATCGACATTGGCAAGTGCGTCAAGCTCGTTGATGACGATATCGATATTGTCAGGCCCGATGCCGTGGCTCAGACACATGATCGGCTTCCCTTTGTAAGTGCCTCCTATCGTATGGAATTCACGCGATGACACCTCGAATGTGATGCTGTCAAAGAATGACGCTACCATATCGACACGTCCCGGGTCGCCTACGAGGATTATACGGTCGGTAAGTTGTTCTGGGGTCAGATGAAGATGAAATATACTGCCATCGGGATTGATGATCATTTCAGATGGTTCGATACGGCGCTTTTCCATAAACAGGTGGTATTTAGCAGTTGTTGAATAGGGTTGTTTATATTTTAACGTCTGTAGGCCCGTTCATGTTTTCAGGCAATGCGATATTTACCTCCGGGATAGGCTATGAGCAGCCCTTTGAATTCCATATCCACAAGCAGTGGCATGAGGTGGTGCATGGGTATGTCGAGTGTCACGCACATGCGGTTCACATTGGCCTCGCCTAATTGGGTAAGACAGTCGATTACCTTCTGCTCCTCGGCGGAAATCTCCAGCGGCAGTTCGCCCTGGCTCCCTTCAGTGGCCCGTGGGGTCCATCGCATAAGATTTATGATGTCATCGGCGTTTTGTACAAGAGCCGCCGTGTTGGAAGCTATCAGCCTGTTGCATCCGGCGCTGTATGTGTCGCCGCGGCGTCCGGGCAATGCTACGACATCGCGGTTATATCCGGCAGCTATACCTGCTGTTACAAGTGCTCCTCCCTTTATGGCCGATTCGGCTACCACAAGACAGTCGCAAAGGCCGGCCACGATACGGTTGCGGGCAAGGAAGTTGCCTCTGTGAAGCCGGTCCTGTGACATATAGTCACTCACAAGCACCCCTCCTGATTTTACTATCTCGGCGGCGGTTGATCTGTGTGCGGCAGGGTACACCATATTCAGTCCGTGGGCCAGGACGGCGGCTGTGGGTACAGAGTGATGGAGCGATGCCCTGTGTGCCGCCACATCTATTCCATAGGCAAGGCCGCTCACTATGACGATATTGTCGAGCCTGTCATGCAGATCCTTTACAAGGTTCATCACGAAATCAATGCCGTAAGGAGTGGCATGACGTGTACCGACAATGCTGATGATATGAGTGCTGTTGAGGTCGCAGGCCCCGAGTGAATATAAGGCGAGCGGAGCGTCAACACATTCTTTCAGTCGTGCAGGATAGTCATTATCGGTATAATAACTTACTTTAATGGAGTGGGCGTTTATGAAGTCAAGTTCGCGTCGGGCCTTCTCAAGCACCTCATTGCGGTAGGCGGTGTCAAAGAGCCGGTTGCTGCGCCCGAACATCGCCCCGAGGGTACTTTCACGCATGGCGAAGAATTCGGCTTCAGAACCGGCGCGGGACAGTATGACCGATGCCAGCTCGTGAGTCATGCCGCGCAGTGAGGCAAATGCGATCTTGTAGGGGTCGGCTTGCATTGGCAGTCGGCGTCAGTCAAGATACTTCGAGAAGTAAGCGGCAAGTTCATCGCCGCGGGTAAGATGTCCGTTGACCAGCGAGACTATTGAAATGCGGGCGTGGGCTGAGAGACGTCCTTCAAAATTATATATGTCCTGAAGGAATACAAAGCGGGCTTTTTCACGGGTAAGACTAAGACAACTTGTGAATTGCTCCCCGAGATGTAACGGAGTCTTGTATTCAATCTCGATTTTGCTCACAACGGGATCGATGCCATGCTCCTGCATGGCACGGAATGTTGTGCCCGCCGTCTCGCAGAACTCATGGCGGGTGTGCTCCATATAGTGAAGGTAATTGGCATTGTTGACGATGCCCTGCGAATCGACTTCGTAGTCGCGCACCTTCATTGTCAGTTCAAAAATGTATGACGGCTTCATTGTGCAGATGGAAACAGGATTTCATAATCGCGTTTTATGGCCGGTGCTACAATCTCCTCCGGAATAAACTGCCACTGATTCAGAGGCTCCAGGACTATATCCTTGTGTTTGCGGATGTATTCGGTGAAATAGTAGCGTAAATCGCGGTCAGTCGATGATATGATGCGTGATGGCAGCTCCTTGTGGGGTATGCCGGCGCCGACTGTAAGCAGCTCGCCACCTCCGTTGCCGCGATAGGAGTTTACCGCTACTTTGTAGACCTTATTGAAGTCAAACGGCGTGCCGTCGGCCATGCTGATGATATTGATTTTAGCTCCCTTGGGCTTGGTCACGTCAACATTATAGATGATTCCGGCTGCCGAGTCGTAATTATAGGTCTGATTAACCAGCGTCGAGCGTGATTTATCACCTTTGGTCGGTGTGTCCTTGAAGCGCAGCAGGTGGTCGTCGGGTGAGCTCATCGTATTGCTCCACAGGTCATAACTCATCTCAAGATAATTCTTTATCTCCGCACCGGTAAGTTCCATCACATAGAGCTTGTTCTCGTACTTATACAGGTTGAACATGTCGCTCATGTATATATCGCCTGCCGGAATCGTGATGTCAAGCGCCAACGGAGCGGTAAATGATACCTCCGCACCGGTGATGGCCAGCTGGAGCGTATGGATGAAGTCGATAAATGCCGACGGTCCGAAATAAGCATTTCGGATAGAAAGCGGCCGTGAAATGTGGCCTATCTTTTCCAAAATATAGTCACGCACTACGGCGCGTTGTGGAGTAAACTTCTCCCTGAATGCCGGTTCAACCTCGTAATTGTCAAGGCTGGTAAGCGACTGGTCGATACTTTTGCCGGTTACTTTACCTGTATTGTCAAGAGTGAAGTGCAGGGTGAGGTCGGTTACTGTCTGTGCGTTGTTGGCGGGATCCATGACAACTACGGTGTCACCGGCCACATTCACGATGCGAGTGTTTTCCTGGCGGTGATCATGGCCCATGAGCACTATATCGAATCCGGGTACTTTTTCCGCTATTTCCAATGACGGATTCTCTTTATAGTCCAGCAGGGTGTTGCCGGCTTGTCCGGCATGAAAGAGGCCTATGATCATGTCTGGTTTCTCACGCTCCTGAATTATCGGAATCCACTTGCGGGCAGTGGTCTCCATGTCGGCAAATTCCAGTCCTTCCCAAAGGTCTTTTGGCAGCCATACGGGAATAGCCGGTGTGATCATGCCGAGTACTGCGATTCTCACACCGTCACGTTCGATCACGGTATAGGGCGGGAAGTGAGGCTCTCCGGTCTCGCTGTTGAGTATATTGGCTCCGAGGATCGGCATATTGCATTGACGCGCCCAACGTTCGAGATTGTTGCGTCCTGTCTCTACGTCATGATTGCCTACGTTGCCGGCATCGTAGCGCAGATAGTTGAGTACCTGCGAGGCTACATGCGGACTTACCGTATCCACATAATTGTAGTAATATACCGTGGGTTGCCCCTGAAGTATATCACCGTTATCGAGCAGGATTATATTGTCGCCATATACCGGGCGGTATTCGTCGACGAGCGATGCAACGCGGGCAAGAGAGCCTTTAACTCCTTCTCCTGTGACAAAGTCAAATGGGAAAAGATTGCCATGAACATCACTGGTCTGCAGCAGTTTGATATCGACGTCGCGGGCCTGACACAGTGCAGCCATAGTAATTGCCATAGCAGTTGCTAATAGTTTACACATCATCATTCAATATTCGGTTACTACGCAAATATACAAAAAATATCGGAAATATAAATTTCTGTATTTACTTACGCCGCTTGATAAGGATTGAGATCACGGTTGTGACGATAAGAGCCCAGGGATAGTAAAGATAAGGCCATGGAGCAGCCGGTGATATACCTGCGAGGCCGGTAGCCATGAGGGTCTGGGCGCCGTAGGGGATAAGCGCCTGCACGATGCAGGAGGATGTGTCGAGCAGCGAGGCGCTTTTCTTAGGATCAATGCCGTAATGGGTCGAAATTGATTTAGCCAGCGGACCCACGGTAATGATGGCTACGGTATTGTTGGCGGTACACAGGTTGACCACACTTACAAGGAGTGCTATGCCGCCCTGCGCTCCGCGTGTGCTTCTGATGCGTCGGGTAAGCTCCTGAAGCAGATATGCTATACCGCCCGCTTCCTTGATCAGGCCGAGCATCCCTGCTGCAAGAAGAGTGATGATAATGAGCTGGCCCATTGAATCAATGCCGCTGCCCATGAATCCGGCCAGCTCAAGCGGCTTGAAGCCTGTAGCCAGACCGAGCGCCAGCGCCGACAGGATGCCGAGTGCCAGAACTACGGTAACATTGATGCCGGCTATGGCACACCCTATGATGACGAGATAGGGGAGTACGAGCCAGGGATTGGTGTCGGTGGTCACTATCTTTTCCGGTACTTCGTGGCCGATGACGGCATACAGCACAAGAGTGATTATGGCGGCCGGAAGCACTATCCACAGGTTGGCGCGAAACTTATCTTTCATATTGCACCCCTGCGTGCGGGTAGCGGCAATGGTGGTGTCGGATATAAATGACAGGTTGTCGCCGAAAAACGCGCCTCCGAGCACTACGGCGACAAAGAAAGGCACGGTACCCATGTCGGCATGTGCCATCTCCACGGCAAGCGGAGTCAGTGCGACCACGGTACCGACCGAAGTGCCGATTGAAAGCGAAATGAAGCATGAAGCTACAAACAGTCCCGGCACGATGAGATTTTTCGGCAGATATTGGAGCGTGAGATTGACCGTTGACTCGACTGAGCCAGTGGCTTTGGCAAGCGATGCAAAGGCTCCTGCAAGAATGAAGATCCACACCATGTACATCACGTTGGATGATCCAGCCTCGCTCGAAAATACCTCCACGCGCCGGGCTATCGACTGTCCCCTCATTATCACGACCGCCCAGGCCGAGGCTATGAGCAGGGCCACGCTTATGGGCATCTTGTAAAAGTCGCCCACGGCGAGTGATATGACGAGATAGGAGATGAGAAATATTCCGATAGGGGATATGGCGAGCAATCCCTTGCGGGTAGGTATGGCGGAGGATGTCATTATCGAGTATAATTGTAAATTACGGATGCGAAGTTACAAAAAAGCTGATAAAAACAATACACTCACGTATTGCGATTGATCCGCATACGTGAGTGTAGGTCATTTATTGATTTCTCAGAGTGTGTTTTACAGGATACCCTGGGCCATCATTGCACGGGCAACCTTCATGAAGCCGGCCACATTGGCGCCCTTCACATAGTTTACAAAGTCACCCTCCTTGCCATACTTCACACACTGGGCGTGAATGTCGGCCATGATGCCTTTGAGCTTTTCGTCAACCTCTTCGGCGCTCCATGACAGCTTCTGTGAGTTCTGTGCCATTTCAAGACCTGATACCGATACACCGCCGGCATTTGCAGCCTTTCCGGGAGCATAGAGGATCTTTGCTGCGAGGAATTCCTTGATAGCCTCAGGAGTCGAGGGCATGTTGGCACCTTCGCTGACTGCTATACAGCCATTGGCAAGCAGAGTGCGTGCATCGTCGCCGTCAAGCTCATTCTGGGTAGCCGAGGGCATGGCGATGTCACACTTGTAGCCCCAGGGACGTCCGCCTTCAACATATTCGCAACCATATTCGTCGGCAAATTCGCGGATACGGCCACGATATTCGTTCTTCAGCTTGAAGATGTAGTCAAGCTGCTCTTTGGTAAGACCTTCCGGAACATAGATACAGCCGTCAGAGTCGCTCATGGTGATTACCTTTGCGCCGAGCTCAAGAAGCTTCTGGGCTGTGTACTGTGCCACGTTGCCCGAGCCTGAGATGGCCACAACCTTGTCCTTGATGTCGATGCCGCGGGTAGCGAGCATATTGAGCAGGAAGTATACGTTGCCGTAGCCGGTTGCCTCGGGACGTATCAGTGAACCGCCGAATTCAATGCCCTTGCCGGTGAAAGTACCGGTAAATTCGCGTGACATCTTCTTATACATACCGTACATGTAGCCTACCTCACGGCCGCCTACGCCTATATCGCCTGCGGGAACGTCAGTGTCGGGACCGATGTGGCGCCACAGCTCCTCGATGAATGCCTGGCAGAAACGCATTACCTCCATGTCGCTCTTGCCGCGGGGAGAGAAGTCAGAGCCACCTTTGCCGCCACCCATGGCGAGTGTGGTCAGTGAGTTTTTGAATGTCTGCTCAAAAGCAAGGAACTTCAGGATTGACTGATTCACTGAAGAGTGGAAGCGGATACCGCCTTTGTACGGGCCGATAGCATTGTTGTGCTGGATGCGGTAGCCCATATTGTTGCGTACCTTGCCCTTGTCATCAACCCACGAAACGCGGAAAGAGAAAATACGGTCGGGTATGCAAAGACGCTCGATAAGATTATAGCGGTCAAATTCAGGATGTTTGTTGTATTCATCCTCAATTGTGGTGATTACTTCTTCTACAGCCTGCAGATACTCAGGTTCGTTGGGAAAACGACGCTTCAGGTCGTCAAGTACTTCGGTTGCTTTCATTTTTCGTAACTTTTCAATATGTTTTTACTTGTTGTGGCGACAAAGTTATAATAAAAATCCGAAAAATACAACAATACGCCATTAAAATATGCTATAAACTCTCATGGTGTCACTAAATGAAGCAGTAAATAGAATATTTATGAATAGTATGTTTAATGAAAAATTTGCCAAGCTTAAAGAAATTTTATATATTTGTAGACTTTTTAATAACATTTATCTATTAATCAACCAAAATCAATTACATGAAGAAAATTTTTACTCTAATTGCGGCTGCTGTCATGGCAGTAAGTGTT
>CAZIPQ010000085.1:1760-10365 GCA_964541165.1 uncultured Muribaculum sp. | reverse complement strand
CCGGTGACGAGTATATTCATAGCGGTAATATTAGCTTTCTACAAAGATACAATTTATTGGCAATTTGAGAAAGTGTTAATTATGCGTAAACAGCTAACCCATTTTCTGACAGTGCTGTTTTAATAGTAGATACAGCTTATGATTGGAGTTGAATTAATTAAAAACAGATATATTATGGAACTGAAATCTACATTGGATTATATCCCCGGTCAGGTTGCCCGCCGTGTTGTTCTCGACAGTGTGTCGGGTATCGTGATGCTGCTTGCTTTTGACGGTGGCACAGAGATCGCCACACATTCCGCACCTGCCGATGTGCTTGTGCAGATGCTTGAAGGTGAGCTTGAATTTACACTTGAAGGCACCCCGGTAAAGCTTCATGCCGGCGACTTTATTACAATGGCTCCCGGAGCACGTCATTCTCTCAAAGCTATCAGCCGCAGCAAGGTACTTGTGACCAAGCTAAATGCGCCGAAATAATGCTCCCTCTCTGACAGGCGCGGAGTAAATCCCCTGTCAGCCTATATATGAAAACGGCCTGTCTCACGATGTTTACGTGAACAGGCCGTTAACTCTATGTAGACAGTAGTCTTACTCCTGGTTGATCGGTATCTCGCGGTCGATACTGTGATCGAGCGAGATAAGGGTCTCGGTTCCGGTTACTCCGGGTATGGTCTGGATCTTGTCGTTAAGAAGTTCCATAAGATGCTCATTGTCGCGTGCATATAGTTTTATGAGCATAGTGTAGGGACCGGTAGTAAAGTGGCACTCCACAATTTCAGGTATCTTCTCAAGTTCCGGCACAACGTCACGGTACATGGCGCCCCTTTCAAGATTTACACCGATGTAGGTGCAGGTACGGTACCCGAGAATCTTGTGGTTGACGTGATAGCCCGATCCGGTTATGACTTTCAGGTCGATCAGGCGCTGGAGGCGCTGGTGAATAGCTGCGCGCGATACTCCACATTCCAGAGCCACATCCTTGGATGGAATACGGGCATTGCGCATCACTATCTGAAGGATCTTTCGGTCGAGTCGGTCGATTTTTTCCATTGGTTAATATGTTTAGTAAGAGTGTAGAGAGACAAATGTAAGCATTTTATTTCATAATCCAAATATTTATACCGTGTTTATGTTATTTTTAAACTTAAAATATCCCAAAAAGTAACTGAGGCATTTCCTCGTAATTAAGGAAATGCCTCAGTTGAATATTGAGAATCAGTAGACTACCAGATGTATTCAGGTGAGTCGCCTGACGGTTTTACCGGAGTGGGATTGTTGATGATAGCCTCGTTGTCATTGGTCTCGTCGGTTGCTACCACAAGGGTCATCCATGTAGGAACGGTCTCAGAGTTCCATCGTGCGGTAGCACGGTGATTTGTTCCGGGATAGCTTCTAATCACGCCTTTCTGCAGACGCTTGACATCAAATGTTGCGAAGCCTTCGCCCCAGAGTTCCACACGGCGCTGCCACCATATCTCGTTAAGGAACAGAGGTGTTGTCGTGTTGTAGTAAGCCTCGTTGTGAGTACCGTAGACATACTGCGGGTCGCGGGCGGTGGCAAATGCGGTGAGCAGCTGCTTGCCGCGTCCTTCGTCCTGTCGGCCGGCGGCCTCGGCCTCGATAAGCTTCATTTCCTCGACACGCATCATCGGGACCGATACGCAATAGCCTACATACTGGTTGGTGTGGCCGTCGCTTCCGCCTGCAAGACGGAATTTAACCGACATGCCGCCCACACCCTTGTTATAGGCTGCCTGACCTGACTTGTAGATGTTGTCGGGATAGTCCGAATAAGCCTTGAGTGCCTCGATCTTCTCATCTTTATCGGCAAGCTCATCTATGGCAAAGTCGATGAAGACCTTGCGGCGGATATCGGTTGACGGGATTGTAGAGTAGAGGTGACGGTCGATAAGCATGCAGTAGCCGGCTGCAGTGTAGCCCTCGCCGGTAAGGTTCTCCAGACACATGATCGAGCCCCATGAGTTTTCGCCATTGCTCAGAAGGACATTGTCGGAATTAGCATCAAACTTGGTGGCAAGTATCCAGGCCGAGTTTGGTGTATTGAAACCGGTATTGCGGTCGAGATACTGATCGGTCGACATCATGGTGTAGCCGTTCTGGGCGAGCTTGGCATACTTTTCAGCATCGGCCCACTGTCCCATGTACAGGTAGGCTCGGGCCTTCAGACCGTAAACGACGCTCTTGTCAACGGTGTATACGTCGGAACGTACATATCCGTCAAGCATTGTCTCTGCCGCGTTGAGGTCGTCGATGATGAATTCCCAGATCTTTTCCTGAGTTACGCGGGGATTGTTGGTCTCCACAGGCTTTTCAGTCACGATGGGCACTGTAAGGGCCTCCTTGTCGACAGTGTAGGGTGTCTGGGCATACATCTGCGCGATCTCCATGTAGAACATTGCGCGGAGTGCGCGGGCCTGTCCGTAGCCTGCCTTCTGAGTCTCGTCAGGAGTCTCGCCGATTATGGTCAGCAGGTTGTTGCAGTTGCGTATCCACTTGTAATAGGTGTTCCAGGGATATGAGCAGTATGCGTAGCGGGGACCGAGACCTGTGAAGTTGTAATACCACACGAAGAAGGGGTTGGAGTTGTTGGGCATGAAGATGTCATTGCCGAGCACATCACGCTGAAGATAGAATGATGTGTACCCGAAGTCGTAGGCAGTAAGGCTGTTGACGAAGAATGTGCCTGACAGGGTAGAGGTCAGGGCTTCAACGGCACTCTTGTAATAGCCGGGGGCGGCAGCCACCTGATCGACTGTCACTGAGCCGCCCTGAGGCTCGAATTCCTGAATACAGCCGGTGGTAAGAGTCAGGCATGCAGTCGATATTAATAATGATGATACTATATTTTTCATTGTCTTAGTGTCATTTGTTGGTTAGAATGATACCTGAATGCCACCCATTACTGTGCGTATGGGAGAGGTGACGGGTACGCTTGTATTGCCTGAGTAAGCCGAGCGCGGGTCAAAGCCCTTGCGTGCCGACCAGAAACAGAGGTTTTCGCCGGCGACATACAGACGTACGTTGGCATAGTTGCGTATCCACTCGGAAGGCATCGAGAAGCCTACGGTGAATGACTGGAAGTTCAGATAGCGGGCGCTTGTCAGGAAGCGGTCGGAACCTGATGCTGCGTTAGTGTCATTATAATACCAGCGGGGGAACTCTGACGAGGTGTTGGTGGGGCTCCATGCCTTGAATATGTCCTTGTGGAAGTTCATACCGGGTGAGGTGCTGTTAGCTCCTGTCGGGCTGACGAGGGTCTGATAGCGCTGGTCGAAGATCTTTCCGCCAAGCTGATAGTTGAATGTCATTGACACGTCAAACCACTTGATGCGGGCTGTGGTCGAGAAGCCGCCGTAGGCCTTGGGAAGTGTAGTACCCATGGTGTAGCGGGTTGCGAGGTTGGATACGGTAGTAGTGGCGTCACGCTTGGTACCGGGACGTGATACATCCATTGTGCCGCTTTCAGAAAGCAGGTCGGTATCTTGATAGTAAAGTGCCTCGCCGTTTTCATTTACACCTGCGAATGCCAGAGTCATGTAGTTGTAGAGAGGTTCTCCCTCACCATACCACTGCGAGCCTGATACGAAGCCACCGCGGTTACCCATCTTCGATGCGGGAAGCTTGAGGATCTTGGTCGAGTTGTGGGCTATGTTGAAGTTGACTTTCCATTCGTAGTCGCGGGTGCGGATTATCGAACCGCCGAGAGTGAACTCGACACCGGTGTTGCGGATGTCGCCGAGGTTATCGTAGTAACCGCCGGCACCGGTCGACTTAGGCACGGTGACGTAGAAGAGAAGGTCAGTGGTCTTTTTGTTGTAGAAGTCAAATGAACCGGTGATGCGGCGGTCAAGCAGCTCCCATTCAAGGCCTACGTTGAAGTTGGTGGTTGTCTCCCAGGTTATGTCGGGATTACCCATCTGAGAGAACGATGGAATCATTGACAGACCGTCGGGAGCGGCGGTAAGGCTATACAGACTGGTGTATGCGTAGCTGCCGATGGCGTCATTACCCTGCTGACCTATGCTGGCCTTCAGCTTGAGAAGGTTTACGAAGCTGGCGTCGTTCATAAAGGCCTCACGGTTGATAAGCCATGCGCCGCCGACTGACCAGAAGTTACCCCAGCGGTTTTTCTTGAGGAAGTTTGACGAACCGTCGCGGCGGAACGATGCCGAGGCAAAGTAACGCTCGTTATAATTGTACTGTGCGCTCAGGAACCATCCCTCCACATTGTAATGGGTGGTCGATGACTGGCTGATAGTCGGAGTAGCGAAAGCTGAAAGTTCAGGTACTGACGGGGCAAATCCGCCGTAAGCCATGGCGTTGAGGCCCTTTGATGTGGTGCGGTAGTACTCGTGACCGAGCATTACATTCACGTAGTGGCCTTCAAAGTCCTTGAAGAAGGTAAGAGTCTGGACGTTGTTGGTTGAGATGCCTGAAGTTGATGACTTGGTAAGCGAACCGTTGGTAGCGGCGTCGGGGCCGTAGAACGGATTGCTGTAGAGTGAAGAAAGTACCTCAGACCATGTCATTGAGCTTGTGGCATTGAACTTCAGGAACGATGTCAGGTTGATGTCGGCGGTAAGGGTTGCGTTGAGTACATTACCCTGACGGTCATCTTTGTTGTAACGGTTGCTTCCGAGAGGGTTGCTGGAAGAGGCGAAAGGACGCACGAGACCGTAGCCGGCATTGTTGCGGCCGTAGTCATAGGCAGGATTGCCGTACTGATCACGGGCAATCACTACGTTGCCGGCTGCATCGACCTCACGCACGTATATGGGATATATCGGAGCAAGCATCGATGTGAAATACATGATGTTGTCACCGTTGGCGCTGTTGCCGAGATTGGGGGTCGACTTGGTGTTGGTGTGGGTGTAACTGATGTTGGCACCGAGCTTAAGCCAGTTCTTGGCCTGATAGTCAGCCTTTACACGTGCGCTGATACGCTCAAAACCCGAGTAGTCGACTACACCGTCCTCATCGAGGTAGTTGAGTGATGTATAGTAGCTGGCCTTCTCGTTGCCGCCGTTGACCGATACGTTGTATTCCTGACGGAAGCCGGTGCGGTAGGCCTTGTCGGTCCAGTTGTCGGGAGTAAGATAAAAATCCGTGCCATTGTTGGTAAAGCGGTTGCCGAGGGTGGCCTTGGGGTTAAGCTTGCCGTCGGTACCGATCAGCTTTTCTCCCGAAGGGAGCTGATACACATTATATACGAGGTCATCCACTACCTTGTCGGCACTCATCGAATAGATGGTGTTGCTGTCGTAGCCGAGTTCCTTGAACATGTCGGAATAGGCGTTGTGTACCTGGCTGTAATATGCCTCGTAATAGGTCTTGGGATCTTTAATGATGTCATACTCCTGTACGGCGCGTGTATTTGCACCCCACTTGGCGTCGACACTTACCTTGGCGCCTTTGTGTGAACCGCGCTTGGTGGTGATGAGGATGACACCGGTAGCACCACGGGCACCGTAAAGTGCTGCCGAAGCTGCGTCCTTCAGTACGCTGATCGACTCGATGTCGTTCTGTGAGAGGTTGCTCAGATTGTCCTCGTAAGGCGCTCCGTCGACGATGATGAGCGGGTCGGTATCGGCATACATCGAACCGATACCGCGGATGTTGATGCTGCCGCTGCTGCCACCGGGAGTTCCGCTGCCGCCATGCAGCATAAGGCCGGGCACGGCGCCGGAAAGCGCGCTTGTTATGTCAGTGGTGATGTGTTTTGAGAGATCATCGGCATTGACAACTGCTGCCGAACCGGTGAACGCTGACTTTTTAGCGGTACCGAAAGCCACCACCATGACTTCATCAAGGGCCTGGTCATTGCTCTTGAGGGTGATTGTCATCGGAGTGGTTGTGACGTTGACGGTGGCAGGTTCCATACCTACGTATGATACTGTCAGAGTCTTTACACTGGAGGGAAGTGACATGTTGAAATTTCCGTCGACATCGGTCGCCGTAGGCGAGCCGCCTCCGTTTGGCGTGACGGTCGCTCCGATGAGCGGTTCGCCGTCAGCTCCTAACACTGTGCCTCGCACCATGTGGGTCTGCGCCGCAGCCATGAGTGAGAATAAGCACATCATGAATAGCACCTGTAGCTTTTTCATTGTAAGAATGATTTAACAATAATTGTATGAAAATATTATAATTATGGAGTTTAACGCCTGAGAATACACTATTTTATTGCAAAATTACGTGAAATGGATGTGATTGCTTAGTTATATCTGTTAATAATTGCTAATTGTTAGTTCGCGCAACCGGCGGAAAATAAATTGTTAAATAGAAAAAAGCAACATAATGCGGCAGGTTTAGCAAAGAAATGTATGTTTTCTGTTAAAAAGACCGGCCCGATGAACAGTTGTCCATCGGGCCGGTTGTAAATTTGCTAAAATAAAAAATTATTCGGCACTGCTGTCGGGAGTGGCAGCCGGAAGTACGGGAACCTCCTCTACGGTGGTATTGAAATCGGCAGGCTGGGTCTGCTCTACGGCACCGGGAGCTACGCGTGATGAGTTCTGCACGATATTGCGGGGCATTACGAATACTCCGATTACGGCAAGAACACCGATTATGGCAGCAAGCCACCATGTTGTTTTCTCGATGAAATCATTGGTGCGACGGACACCCATTACCTGATTGGCTCCGCCGAATTGCGATGAAAGACCGCCGCCCTTGGACTTCTGGATAAGTACTACTCCTATCATCAGGAGCGAGGCGATAACGGTAAGTGTGATAACTACTACGTACATATTATTACTTTAGATATTTCTGATTTTTGATAAGTTTCTGCAAAAAACGCAATTGGTCTGCAAAGTAAACACTTTTTTCCGGATATTTCAAGCTTAACGAGTGGATAATTTCGTAAGCCTTTGCATATCGGCGCTGTTTTATGTATATTTTTGCCAGACTTTCACTTAAAAGGGAGCTATCGTGGTCATCCGGAGTCGAAATAGGCTCAGGCGACGGCAGCGTGACCGGTGGTTGTGACGGTTCGGGTTCGTGGGCCGGAGGAAAGTGACCGTAGTTTTCACGGCTTTTCAGGATGAAGGCGTTTATTAGGTCGTCAGATGATGAATGGCTGTCATCATCGGCCGGAGTCACGTCGGGTAATGATCGCTCTTCCTCCTCGGCCAGTATCTGGGCATAGTCGGGAGTGGGGTTGAATATCAGGCGTTCAAGCAGCTGTTGCTGACGCGGGTCATCGTCGCCGTAGCGGTCGATGAAGGTGTCGATCGCCTGATCGGTAGTAGGTGTCTCGGGCCCGGCATCCTCGGGATAGAAGGATTCATAGATGCTGCTCGACGGGTCGGTAATCCGGTAGACGGCCGATGTGCCGGCGGAGTTGAGTGATATGCGCTTCATCAGCTCCATGCGCCGCGCGGAGTTGTCGGGGGTGTCAGGTAAACGCTGCAGTTCAATAGAGGCCGGCAAGGTGAAATACGGATACTGGCGGTACATCTCGTCGGTCCACTCAGGAGCCGGTATCTTCTCAGGCTCTGCCATAAGCTGGCGCAGTGTGTCAAACAGGCTCTCCATTGCAGTTTACCAATTGCCGAGTGTTGCGTTGAATATGAGGTCGACAAGCTGATCGGTGATCTCCTGGCACAGTTGCTCCTGGACGTCGGTCAGCATTTCCGAGCTGTCAAAGTCCTGATAGGCCGAGAACGACTGGTCCAGGTCATTGCGGTCATTCTTCGTGTCGGTGTATTTTACGCGCACGGTGATGGTGAGACGCGTCTTGGAGGCAAGCGCGTTTTCAGTCACCGCCTGCGGAGTGAGGGTATATCCCGTGATCTCGCCTTCAAGCTCGAGGTCGCTGGCGCCGTCAGTGGTCTGGAGGCGGGTGTTGCGTGAGATGTAGTCGAGGAGCGCGTTTTCGAAAGTCTGCTGCAGCGGGGGATACACGAGGGCGGCGCGTATGGGGAAGTAGCCTACATGGATTGTCTTGTAGACGGTATAGTCAAGAGCCGAGCCGTTGAGCTTGTAGCTTATGCGGCAGCTTTGCATGATGAGTATCAGTGTGAGTGCAAGAACGCTCAGCGCAGCCCTGCGTTTATTCCAGTCCATATTCCTTTATTTTACGGTAAAGTGTACGTTCCGATATGTTTAGCTCGGCGGCAGTGGCCTTGCGTCGTCCGTCGTTACGCTCAAGAGCGCGGCGTATGGTGTCGCGTTCGGTATCTTCAAGGGTGCGTGTCGCGGTCTCCTCGGGATCTATGGTCACGACCTGCGGCTGGCTTGTAGAGATGGTTTCTACCGGCTCGGCATTGGTGTAGCGAACAAGTGACCGGGGCAGGTCGACCACCTGCCGGTCGTCATCGTAACGCCGTGCCTGTGAGCCGGGAGCTGTGCGCAGCGAGTCGACCACACCGCGCAGTGAGTCGATCTCCTCGCGCATGCGGAATATCATGTTGAACAATACCTCGCGCTCGTTGCCGTAGTCGTGGCGTGAACTGCCGCTGACGGTAGGGGAGAATACCGATGCCGAGGCGGGCAGATACTCTGACAGCATTGACGGAGTGACCGTTTCGCCGGCATCAAACAGGGCCGTCTGCTCGATTACATTTTTAAGCTGTCTTACATTGCC
>CAZIPQ010000085.1:0-1660 GCA_964541165.1 uncultured Muribaculum sp. | reverse complement strand
GCCACAACGCGGATATTGGTGCGCTGTACGGTCGATGAACCCACTTTGAGAAATTCGCCTGTCTCGAGCACGCGCAGAAGTCGGGCCTGGGTGGTAAGTGGCAGTTCAGCCACTTCATCAAGAAATATCGTGCCTCCGTCGGCCTCCTCGAAATATCCTTTGCGGGATGCGACGGCTCCGGTAAACGCACCTTTCTCGTGGCCGAACAGTTCCGAGTCGATCGTGCCTTCAGGTATGGCACCGCAATTGACAGCTATGTATTTTGCATGCTTGCGTGCGCCGTACTGGTGAATGATCTGCGGAAAGAATTCTTTACCGGTACCGCTCTCGCCGGTCACCAGTACCGACAGGTCGATAGGAGCCACCTTGATGGCGCGCTGTATGGCGGCCATCAGTGCCGGCGAATTGCCTACGATGCCGAAGCGGGCTTTGGCCTGCCGGATTTCCTCGTTGGTTTCTGATTGATTCATCGGCGTGAACGTAGTTTATAGGTCTCCGATTTGAGGAATTTTCCGAGTTCCTCAACGGTAGGATATGCTTTCAGCTGGTCAGGATAGATGGGATCGCCTACCGAAATGTGAATTGTGGTATGGCATTTGCGCCACACCTCAGCCGGCAGACGCAATGTGCGCAGGCGCCAGTCAATGACACCGAGCAGATTGAACCATGTGCTGTTGTGGCCGTGGAAGTATATCGGGATTACGGGTACGTCAAACTGCTGTATGAGGCGTATGATTGTTGGCTGCCATTCGCGGTCCTCGATACGGAGCTTGCCGTTGAGCTTGCTTACTGCTCCTGCGGGGAAAAATCCGAGCGGCTTGCCGCGGCGCACCTGGACGATGGCCTCCTTGATGCCTTTCATCGAGACGGCTTTCTTGGCAGGATCATCGGATGCCAGCGCATCGACAGCGATGAAGTTGGGGCGCATGGCCGATATATGGTTGAGGACCATGTTGACCATCACCTTGAAGTCAGGACGCAGGGAACCGATGAGCGCTATCAGGGAAATACCGTCAAGAGCTCCGAAAGGATGATTGCTTACGGTGACAAATGCGCCTTCAGGCAGATGGTCAAGCACTTCCTGACCGTCAACACGCAGCTGGATATCAAAATCCTTGAGAAGATTGCGGGTGAACTCAACGCCCGGTGTATCGAAATATTTGTCATGTACGGCATTGACTTTATCGACCGACAGCCAGTGAAGGAGGCGGTTGACAAGCTTTTCATGACCGGCCAGCGCGGGGGCCATTGATGCGATGTCGTTAAAGTCAAGAACCGTGCGTTTTATAGGGGTATCCATAAAGTTTCAAAAATCTACAACTCACAAATTTACAAAATATCCCGCACATAGCAAAACGGCAAAAAACTCGTTGCCTGCTTGCATAATAAAAATTTTCTCTCTACCTTTGCACATCCTTAGGCCTTAGTGCTTGGGAGCTACGGATTGTCTTATGGTGTAATGGTAGCACTGCAGTTTTTGGTTCTGCCTGTCTTGGTTCGAATCCAGGTAAGACAACACCTTTTCAGGAGTTAAGCCCATCGCTTGACTCCTTTTCTTTTTATAGCGGATTGCAGTATTGGCTGAAGCGGTGAAGCCGCGATGCGGTATGCCTACGTCAAGCCCCTCTACGGCAAAGTGATGAGGCCCTTAGCACGCATC
>CAZIPQ010000084.1:0-10664 GCA_964541165.1 uncultured Muribaculum sp. | reverse complement strand
CGGCCGAGCGTGAGAGCCACCGGAAGCTGGTCGAGGAATCAGCCCGTCCAACATCAATGGCACGAACTGAAGAAACTACACTTTTCGCTTGAGTTTTAACACATTAAGAACTGCACTATATAAAGAGTATCCATCTATAAGTTACAAAATTTCTAGTATATTTTGTTCAATGATCCAAAAACAGATTGCAATAGCAGTATTAGTAATTATGGCCGCATTCCAAGGGGTCAGCGCGCAGAATGTGGCGCTGAAGACCAACCTTGTCGGCGATGCGTTGTTGTCGCCGAACGCTGCCATTGAAGTAGGCCTCGCACCCAAATGGAGTGCCGAATTGTCGGGTCAGTTCAACTTCTGGGATGTCAACGGCCATAAGTGGAAACATTGGGTTGTTCAGCCTGAAGTCAGATATTGGCTATGCGAACGCTTTTCCGGCCACTTCTTTGGCCTCCATCTGCTCGGCGGTGAATATAACTTCGGCAATATCGACGCCGGGTTTAATTTCCTCGGAAGCGATTTTAAAAATCTTAAGGATAAGCGCTATCAGGGCTGGGCTGCCGGAGCGGGCATTGCTTACGGTTATGCGTGGCCTGTGGCCAAACACTGGAACATCGAGGCTGAGCTTGGATTAGGCTGGATCTATACCCGCTATGACTCATATCCGTGTGTGACCTGCGGACGTAAGATCGACTCCGATAAACCGCATAATTATGTTGGCCCGACGAAGGCGGCTATAAATATAGTTTATCTATTTTAAATAACCTTTGGAAATGAAGAAATCGGTTTTGTTTCTTTTAGCCATACTGGCTTTCGTGCCGGCAATGCTTTCGGCCCGTGACTACACGAGGCTTCATCTTTCTGATGTCGAGGTTTCTCTTTCCGAGGGCGATCATGCTGTCAATGTAACGATGACGGTCAACCCGAAAGAATGGAAACTCGGTTCTAACCGTTATGTAACCCTGACTCCTGTGATCCGTTCGGTATCGACCGCCGATTCTGTCGCTCTGCAACCGGTGACTGTGGCAGGCCGAAATATGTACTACAGCCTGCTCCGCAACGGCAAAGCGGGTGGTGATTATCTGCTCCGCGCCGGTAAAGACAACCCGGTAAAGTATTCCGTGACGGTGCCGATGGAAAGCTGGATGTCGCTCTCCGATATCGACTTCACTTTCGCACAGGATGGTTGTTGCGGCGCTTCCGTAGCTCCTGACGAGAATCTTCCGCTTGCGCATATTGACCTCACCCCGGTAGAGTACACCGCCACGCTCGCTTATATGGAGCCGGTGGCCGCTCCCAAGGAAGCGCGTCATCTTTCCGGCAAGGCTTACGTGGTGTTCCCGGTCAATAAGACATATATCGATCCTGACTATGTGGTCGATGGAAAGCGCCCCAATATACCGGAGTTAGGTAAAATCACCGCTTCCATCGATACGGTACGTATGAATTCCGATGCGACGGTCAATTCTATAAAACTTACCGGTTTCGCATCACCCGAAGGTGCTTATGCCAACAACGTGCGTCTGGCAGAAGGTCGAACCGAGGCCGTGAAGGAATATGTAAGAAAGAAGTATGATTTTCCCGCGTCGGTCTATCAGACAGCTTCCGTGCCTGAGGACTGGGATGGCCTCCGCGATTCTGTGGCTGCCTCTTCGCTTGCCGACCGTGATGGGATTCTCGCACTTATTGATGACAAGTCGATACCGGTGGCGGTGAAAAACGACCGTCTGCGCGCCGCTTTTCCGCAGTCTTACAGGTATCTCCTTGAGAACGTATATCCCTGGTTGCGTCACACCAACTACGATATAACCTATACTATCAAGGAATACGATGACATCGCCGAGATTATGAGCGTATTCTCGTCCAATCCCGGCAACCTGAGCCTCCGCGAGTTTTATCTCGCAGCCAATTCCCTCAAGATCGGCTCACCGGAGTATGACGATGTATGGCTGACTGCAGTACTTATGTATCCCGATGATCCTCTGGCCAATATAAATGCGGCTTACGCATATATCAACAGGGGTGATACGGTTTCTGCCGGACGTCACCTCGCAAAGGCCGGTCAAAGCGCCGAGGCTGACTTCGCCAAAGGCATCCTTGAGGCGAAAAAGGGCAACTATGACGCTGCCCGCAAGCTTATAACCGCTGCCCGGGCGAAAGGCCATGCTAAAGCGTCGGAAGCCCTTGCGGAAATCGACAGGGTTCAGACCAAACGTGATAAAGTTACATATACATTTTCAGAATAAATCAGAACAGGAAGACACGCTCTTCCTCCAAGATCAATAATAACAATATAATATATTACATTTCTTATGAAAAAGAACATTATCAGCAAGTATCTTTACGGGGCTCTTTGTCTCGGCCTTCTGGCTTCATGTTCCAGTGACCTTCCCTCCGACGAGGGCAAGATCCTTGAAAATGAATCCACAACCTATGTGCGTCTTTCACTCGTGGGTGAAGCTATAGGCTCACGCGCCGATGCAGAATACGAGAACGGTACAGGCGATGAAAGCGCCGTGAAATCAGTCCTTCTCACATTCTTCGATGCCGGCCGCAACTATGTTGGTTCCACCACGATCAATATCAATGACGACAAGGACAATCTGGTGATTACTGACGACGAGCGCGACCCTGACAAGACTGTCGAGCGTATCCTCACGGTAGTAGCTCCCGTCACTCTTCCGGAAAATATCAACTATCCGCGCTATGTCATCGCCTATGTCAACCCGACATCGGCTTCAGACGACCTGCGTCTTGACAAACTCGAGGATGTGATGAAGGTTATCCGTGACCGTTCGGCGGTTTCCCATACCGGTTATCGCACCATGAACAATTCGGTTTATTACAACGAGACTACCGGATATACCCGTTTCGCAACCGACGTCGACTTCACCTCGCAGTTCTTCAGCACTAAGGAGGAGGCCGAAAGTGCAACCGCCGACAAGGCTATCACCATCACTGTGGAGCGTATGGAGGCCAAGGTGCGACTCAATCATGGCATCGGTGACATTACCGTCAACTCGGTTAAGTCGACCGGTGGAAATGACATCGAAACTGATTATGAACTTGAGTTCGTTCCCGAGGCATGGTTTGTCAACGCCACTGAGAAGCGTTCTTTCCTTATCAAGAACTACCGTGCGGAGCGTAAGAATTATCTTACGGGCAACGCTACATTCCCCGCTACTGACTTCGGTATGCATTTCAAAGACCTGCAGAAAGCATTCGAGGCCAACAATCAATCGGGCAGCCGTTGGACTGAAATCAACAATCAGAACAATCTCCGTTCATTCTGGGCGATCGACCCGACTTACTTCATGGAGAATGCCGGTGATATCTATCCCGATGTCAGCTACGATGCGAGGTATGTTTGGGATGGTAAAACTATAAATCCCGGAACAAACGACGAACCGACCAAGGACTATCCTCTTGAATACCGTTCTTATGAGAATGTATTGAAGGAATGGAACGGTAAGACAAGCACCCCCTATGTGAAGTACAACAGTGGTGTGAAGTCACATGAGTATGTACTTGAAAACACCATGAGTCTTCTTACTCTGAATTCTACCAATGCGATGGCTTCCATGACTTCTGTGGTCGTTGTCGGACATTACATGGTTAAGAAAGCCGGCTCAACAGAGTATTTATTCGACGGCTCTACCGCTACAACCACAAAATCATTCTATATCCGTCATGAGGCCAATGAGAAGAGCCCCTACCGCTTCATGGAGAGCGACAATGACGCGATCGACTTCTTCCTCGAAAGAGGCGGCAGCACACTCTTCGTTCAAACTATCGACAAGGATGGTAACAAGGTTGAAGGGGCTTACGAGCCATTGCGCGCCGGTCATGTAAAGGATGGCCGTTATGGTGTCAAATACGATGATTTCGAGCTTGCTTATCCCAAAAAGGATATCACCAACGATGTAAAGCTTTCCGAGCAGTGGCGTACACTCCGTCTTAAGAATAAGACTAACGAAAATATCTTTATTTACGACGCCGCTCTCAATAATGGTGCCGGCGGATACAGGAACATCACTGAGGGCGACAACTCTTCTCTCAATGCGCGTCTGTACTCCACTTTCGGTGTTGTCGAGCGTTTCAACGCCGGTAAGGCTTATTTCAACGTGCCTCTCAAGCATATCTGGGGCGCCAACAAAACCGGCAAGTTCGAAGCCAAGAATGTGGTGCTCGGCGACTACGGTGTAGTCCGCAACCATATCTACGAGCTCACCATCAACAGTATCTCAGGCCTTGGAACAGGTATCGGCGATCCTAAACAGCCTATCGTTCCTCCCACCGAGAATGACCAGTACTACATCAGCACCCGCCTCAACATCCTTCAGTGGCGTCTGGTGAAACAGTCTGTTGATCTCTAATCCCTGTAAATCTCCGTATCATTCCGGCCGACGCTTCGACGGTGTCGGCCGGATATAAAAAACTCGAATACAACCGACTTCCACCGGTCGTTAAACAGGCGGGATAACTTTTCGTCAGGCCCAACAGGCCCGATGTCCACAGGAGTGGACTCATAACCGATAATCCGCTCCTTTCTTTCGAAAACAAAGAGCGACTGCCCGGCATGTCGCCTCAATATATATAATTCATTTAGATAACAACGTGATAATGAAAGCGCTTAAAATAATCCATAAGAATATTCTTCTGCTGCTGGTGGCTGTGTTTGCCCTCTCTTCCTGCAGCCTGATAGATGAGCATGATGGCGATTGCAACGCTTATTACAAGGTGCGTTTCCGTTTCGACAGGAACATGCTCTTCGCCGATGCATTCTCTTCGCAGGTAGGCGAGGTGGATCTCTTTGTTCTTGACGCCGACGGCAACATTGTATGGCGTGGTCACGAAGACGGTGAGATACTCTCGCGTGAGGGTTATCTGATGGATCTTCCCGTGAAGCCCGGTAAATACGATCTGGTGGCATGGGCCCGCAACCGCCATGACGATGCGGCCGATTTCGCCCTCGAAGGGGGTGAGTACCCTATGGTGGCTTCCGATCTGAAAGTCTCACTCTCCAGGGAGTACGATGGCCTCACAGCCCATTCGTCAACTGATATCCATGCGTTGTTTCACGGCATGGTGAAAGGGGTGGAGCTTCCCGATGAATACGGCGTTCACGTGGTGACCGTGCCGCTGACCAAGGATACCAACTCGATCCGCATCATGCTCGTGCATCTGAGCGGCAAGGAGATCAAGCCCGATGACTTTGACGTGAAGATCACCGACAAGACCGGCGACCTCGATTACGACAACACCATCCTCGACACCGAGCATATCGAATACAGAACGTGGGCCAAGCAGAACAGTCTGGCTTATACCGACCTGCCTGCCGTTGGTCGGGCAGGAGGCCGCAGTATCTCAGACCTGTCACGGGCCTCGGTCACCCAAGTTCATTCACTTGTGTCGGAAATGACTACCTCACGCCTTCAGACCTGCCGTCAGCCTATCCTGACTGTGACCCGCAATTCCGATGGCGAGAAGGTGATTGAAATTCCGGTAATCGACTATTTCCTGATGGTAAAAGGCGAGTACAAGCGCCCGATGGACGATGACGAGTATCTCGACCGTCAGGATGACTATCACATGACCTTCTTCCTGCATGACGACGGCACCTGGTATAAGAACGTGATCGATATCCTCCAGTGGAGAGTTGTGCGTCAGGACGCTGATCTTTAATTATAAAATAAGGTAACTTCAAACGATGAATCTCTATAGCTTCCGACATATATTACGCAGCCTGTATGGAGTTCCGGCATATATCGTTATGCTGGTGCTATCGGCATGCAATCTTGTGGCGGAGCCGGATCAAACATGCCACGACAGCGATGATATAACGGTCAGTTTCCGTGTCTACACAGGAAAGACATCATTGGCACGCGCCGAAGATTTTTATGGCAACTCTGCCGAGAATTATATCGATCTCACGAATTTCAAGATCATGATTTTCGATGAGGATCAGAAGTTGAAACAGATGCTCTATGACAACGGCAGCCTCGCTGACAACACCAAGCTGTCCCAGCTGGGCCCCGGCTTCTATTATATTACCACCAAACTGGATAAAAACCGGTACAGTCGCGCCTCGAAATTTGCGATTGTCGCGTTGGCCAACTGGCAACAGACCCAGGATTCACGGCTGACCGTTGATTTCAAGGGTCATGCCCTTGATCAAACGGAGACAGGTGCGCTTACCATCGCCGATCTCAAGGAGATGACCCTGACTGTCAATCCTGATGTTGCCGAGGGCACTTCGCAGCCGGCTTCATGGGTGCCGACCGACGAAAGCGGAATTCCGATGTTCGGCAGCTCGTTTACCTCGCTCGCAGCGTACGACAGCGATATTTACAGCGAAGGACACCCGATGCCGGTGCCCGACGTGAACCTCGTGCGCGCGTTAACCAAAATTGAAATAATCAACCGTGACCTCGGGGGCCCGGTGATCAAGGATATATCTCTCGTTCACCGTAATCAGAATGGCTATCTCGTGCAGGATTACGATTTCAATGGCCAGACCGCCAATGTGTCGGTTCCGACAATCCCTGTCGACAACGGTTATACCCAGCGTGCGCTTCCGTTCAGTCATGACGAGGTCACGCACACATATACGGCCTATATCCCCGAGATGCTTCTCGAACCCGGAATGCGTCAGGCCATAAGGCTGACTATCGATATGAACGGCGAGGAGAGCGCCAAATGGATCTATCTGGCTCCCTATGTTGACGGTCAACCGCTCATTCAGACCAACTACGACTTCGACTGGACCAATATCAAGCGTAATTACTACTACCAGTATGTGATCAACTCGCTGGCGTTTGAATTCCTGATCGATGTCAAGGAGTGGGTGTTCGGTGGCAAGGTCCATATCGACTCAGATGATATAGAGGAGATCCCCGATTGACCTGATAAGTCCCGGAGGCTTGTCCTGTCGGGACGGCATTTAAGCAACTGTCACTCCCTCCTCCCCGGTTGAGGCCTTTTGTTTATAGAATTATTAATAACAACATCTATGTCAAGCAATTATATAATTCATAAATCCAAAATATATCTTTTGGCCGGGCTGCTCCCGATGGCAGCCTGTACCGATGACTTCCTGCAGGATAACAGGGTGGAGGTCAACACTTCGGAGTCGATCACCTTTGACGCTTCCGTGGCCTTGACCTCGTCGTCTTACTCCCGCTCGACCACCACTTCCTACGAGCCGCTGGTACTTCAGGCCGAAGATGCGGCTGACTTTCCGCTCTATCTCCACACCTATGAACATGCCTTAGGTGAGAAGATAGAGGAGATGGGAGCTGAAATGTCGCGTGGCGTTCAGGTCAATACTCCTAAGGATCTTTATGAGATCCATGAGACTTTCGGTATCCGCGGCACTTACTCAAATAGCGGCGAAGATGTCATCCACATGCACGAAACCCGACTGGTGTCGACCGACAATTATCAATATTGGGCACCGGTGGATCCGCACCGCTGGCCCGGTACCGAGAAGATTCAGTTTACCGCCATAGCACCTTTCAGCCACGTCTCCAAGCTCAAAAATATTGACTATGGCAAATGCCGCCTTTCTTTCAGCTATGAGGCTGAAAAGAGCGAGACCGGCGACAAAGACGCCGAGGTGCAAGCCGATCTTGTGACTGCTGTGGCTGATATGGCGCGTCAGGAGACCAAAGATAACAACTACCGTGTGCCCCTCACTTTCCATCACGCGCTTTCGGCCGTGAAGTTCGCCGTGCGCGATGTATTGAAAGGCAAAGTTATCAGCGTCACCGTAAAGGGTATCAAGAGTAAGGGCGATTGTGTGTACACAGCCGATGACAACAGCCTCAACGGACAGTTCGTC
This sequence comes from uncultured Muribaculum sp., assembly GCA_964541165.1. Classification (GTDB taxonomy): domain Bacteria; phylum Bacteroidota; class Bacteroidia; order Bacteroidales; family Muribaculaceae; genus Muribaculum. The sequence continues at coordinate 2,827 of CAZIPQ010000084.1, read as the reverse complement.
TGGACCAATCAGTCAGGCAGCGAGTCTTATACTCAGATCTTCAACCATGCGGTTGAGGACGGGTATGCAAACGCCTCCGATCCGGAGAAGGATGTTGTACTCAACGAGAAGATGCCCGAAAAGACCTTCATGTTCATCCCGCAGGTTCTTACTGAGGATGCGGAGATCGAGGTCATTCTTGAGCGTGAGGGTGTAAGTCCCGCAAAGATTAGGATGAGGGGCAAGATCCTCGACAATGAAGTTAAGGAATGGAAACCTGGACATGAGTATGTCTATACCATATCGACCTCAAAGAGTAACTGGACCTACGTGTTTGAGGTAAACGGATCTTACCGTAACAATACCGAGATCTACATGCCCAGTCCGGCCGACGAGGAAATTTACAAGACCTTCACAGACGGCGGAGGATCTCAGCGACCCTACTATGAAGTTTTGAGTTACCGTTTCCGCACGAATAATCCTGACGTGAAAGAGGCGCTTCCATGGAAGGCCTCACACGGCGACGGGGTACAGTATTATTATACTGTGCATTATAAGACTTTCGCTGAAAAGGATAAGATACTTTATCTTAACCGTGACAGGGAAGCCTCGGAGCGTGATGCCGTGCCTGCGAATAAATGGTTAACTGATATCGAAGACACTCCTTTTAGCGGTAAAGGCGGGTGGGACAAGAACAATAAGGAGAAACATAGGCTGTCTTTTCTCAGTCCTATCGTAACGACCGACTGGAACGGTGATATAGCAATGTATCATAAAGAGCCCTATTCAGGCAATTCTGAGGAAAATCCGTGGGACCTTTCGACATTCGGAGGCAATACATCAAGAAACACTGCCAACTGCTACGTAGTCGACCGTGAAGGCTGGTATGCTATTCCCCTCTATTATGGTAACGCGATTAAAAACGGAGCTCCAAACCCTAATTCATGGCGAGTGGCCGATCATAGTGTTTTGCCGGACAGAAGCAAAACTGCCAGCGGGGTCACATATAATTACTATGCTTTGTGGGAATTTAAGGAACATAATGGAAATGGTATTAATACCGCTACAGGCGGTACGGGAAAAATACCTGCAAGCTATTACAAATCAGCCCATCTGCTCTGGCAAGACACGTATAATGTAGTGGAGAATGTGAAGCTGGCTACTGTTAAAGGCGAGCAGATGATTGTTTTCCACGTAAATAAAGACAATCTTCAGCAAGGTAACGCTATGATAGGCCTTTCTGAACATGCCCAGAATATGTTCAGTGCGAACACGGACGATCCTAAGATTGTCTGGAGCTGGCATATCTGGTTTAACGAGCATTGGTTGAATGAGCAGGGAGTGTCAAATGCTTTCTCCTCGACAGGGTTTGATACGGGTTTCAACAGTGTCAGTGACATGCAGCAGCAAGGTGACTTGCTCGTTACTGTTCCCAGAACAGCTACTAACAATCGTACATTCTATGTGTCGCCATATAACGTCGGATGGTGCGATGCGAAGAATGTGCGCTACCTCAGCCGTTACAATACGATGGATTTTGTACAATATAAGACTGCAGATGGAGATGAGCCATCCGGAAAAACTGCTCAACTGCCGATCATTCAGGATGGTAGAACCATTCAATATCGCATCGGAAACAATGTATACTTCCAATTTGGCCGTAAAGATCCCTTTGTCGGGTTCATTGATAATGAGTCGGAATTGAAACCCCGATACGGAAGATTGAATTATAAGCTTAAAGAGCAGACGAGGAGTATCCCTTATTCTATCAAGAATCCTCATGAACTCTTTGTAGGTGGATCTCCGGATGGTTACATAAATAACGACTGGAATAAGGAGGACAACTGGAACAACACAGGAACGCTATTAACCGAATTTTATAACCTCTGGAATAATACGGCTTATAATAAAACGGTTACAACAAATGCCAGACAGTTGACCGATACAGAATTTTTTACGTCGCTTAAGACGATTTATGATCCTTCTCCGGCAGGATATATGGTACCGCCGACCGGGTTCTTTAAAATCCTGTTTAAAACCGAGCCCGCTAATTATAATTTGAATGGAGCTACAGTTAAGCCTGCGGATCTTACTACAGTCCTCAACGGAACGAAATATGATAAATTGACAGATCATCCGATATATCGTATTTATACCAGCAGGGGATCGACAACGGCCTTCTTCTCTCTGACCGGAACCGGCCACCGCTGGTATGCGAATTCAAGTGTCGGAGCGGGAAATAACTTCAATCCTCAGATTGTCTATCTGTGGAGCAGCAATGTGACAAAAAGCACAAATGACCGTTCCGGATACTCAGTAGCATTAGGATTGGCTGGTGATAATTACATCGTTTCGGCAGCTTTCAATGGACGCAAGTCGATGGCGCGCCCGGTGCGTTGCGTGAGAGAGTAACTTCTATGCATATAATTAAGAGAGATGAATAGGGTGGGGATGTGACCTCTGCCGGAGCACGATAGATGAGGTTAAAAGAATGAAATAAGGCCTTGATGCGACATTCGCATCAGGGCCTTAACGCTTTATTTTGAGTCTATAATCTCTAATCAAGAGTTACTCATCCACGATGCAAAAGTATTTAAAATCTTGAATATATGCAAATTTAGAATAACAAAATTTAGAAATAAAGATAGGAATAATTGCATGCAAACTGCAAATGTTTAGCTAACCTCTATTTTGTGTAGAAATATTCTATTGTAAATCAGTCGATTATTGTGCCCTATCATCTCTTGATTAGAGATGCTTTCCGAAACCTTTCAATAACACGATGGACGGAGCGCACAAAAAGACACACAAGGAACCCCTAAGGTCATTTGGATTCAGGCAGTTGCCG
>CAZIPQ010000083.1:6510-10685 GCA_964541165.1 uncultured Muribaculum sp. | reverse complement strand
TGCTTGTTGCGGTCGGAATACCACACGCCGAACAATATCAGCGCACAGCCGATATAGCCGATTATCGTCACGCGCTCACTCAGGATCAGCGCTGACGCCACCATCGTCACTACCGGCTGAAAATACAGATAATTACCCGCCTTCACGGCTCCTAAGCCCTTGTTGACCCACGCCCATATTATGAACGCCAGCATCGAGCAGAACACTCCTAAGAAAATGAAGTTAAGGATAACATCCCACTGCAGCAGCGCCGACAGGGGAGTGTGGTAAGGCTCGGCGGCGAGAAACGGCAGCGCCGTCAGCATGCCGTAGAAGAATGTCTTGCGGGTGATGAACATCACCGAATAAAAGGCATTGAGCTTGCGCAGCACGAGCGAATACACTGCCCATGACATCGCGCCGCCAAATGCCAGCAGGTCGCCGAGAGGATTGACGCTCACGTCAAGACTGGAATTGAATATCACGAACCCCGCACCTACAAGCGCGATCAGCGATCCTATATATACATACCGGTTGGGACGGTCGTTCTTATACACCGCGCCTAACAGCAGAGCCGTCAGGATAGGCGACAGGGAGCCTATCAGCGACACGTTGGTGACGAGTGTGTAGTTGAGGGCCGTATTTTCAGCGATGAAATACAGTGAGCCGGCCGACAGACCGCAGGCCACGAACAGCAGCTCGTCGCGGAGTGAGTTGGACAGAATACGTCCGTGATTTATTGCCAGCACAAGCAGATAGGCCAGTATCGTGCGGTAAACATAGACCTCCGTAGGATTGAAACCGTTCTCAAGCAATACCTTAGTGGCTACAAATGAGCAGCCCCACGCTATGATTGTGAAGATTGCTCCTATATGAAACCAAATTAAAGATCCCTGTTTTGAGTTTGCGATGCGGCTCATGGTGAGGTTAATTTTTACGCTGCAAATTTACTCTATTTTTTCGGTTTATAAAACCTTTTGCCGCTTTCCGGTGTATATAATTTATCCCTGATGTATACTTTTAAAAATTAGAAAACAATTAATACTGATAGATTATGAAGATTTTCAAGATTGCAGGAGTTGCACTCCTTTCATTGAGCATGTTAGTATCGGCCGGTTGTTCGTCAATGACCAATACAGGTAAGGGAGCGCTTATCGGCGGTGGTGGCGGTACTGCCCTCGGAGCAGGACTTGGAGCGCTTATCGGCGGTGGCAAGGGTGCCGCTATCGGTGCTGCCATCGGTGCCGGTGTCGGTGCCGGAGCAGGTGCGCTGATCGGCAAGAAGATGGACAAGCAGCAGGCTGAACTGGCTGCATCGCTTCCTGATGCAACTGTCGAGCAGACCACCGACCAGAACGGTCTGCAGGCTATCAAGGTCACTTTCCCCGGCGGTATCCTTTTCCCGACCAACGGCACTTCACTGAGCCCCGAGGCTAAGAACGACCTCTCTCATTTCGTGGTTTCACTCCGTGAGAATCCTCTTACCGACGTGCAGATTTACGGCTTTACCGACAATACCGGTACTGAGGCGGTCAACCAGCGTGTTGCTACCGGCCGTGCCGACGCCGTCCTTGCATATCTTGTAGATTCAGGCATCGCGCCGTCACGCTGCACCGCTCAGGGCATACCTATGGCTGGTTATGTCGCAAGCAACGAAACTGCAGCCGGACGTGCACAGAACCGCCGCGTCGAGATATACGTTACTGCAAGTCCGCAGATGGTAAAAGACGCTGAAAACGGCACTCTGTAACCACGTAGTTACATCCGTTACAAATAAGTTAAATTGCCGTGACAGGGGCAGCCTGAGTGTGGATTTCCACTAACTTTGCATGCAAATGTATATGCAAATGTTTATTGGACGATCATTTATATCACTCTTAGCGCTGTTCCTGTTGCCGTTTGTTTCGGTCGCCGCCCCGCGTTCAGGCAGGGTGGAGATCATTGATAGTCTCGAACGGAAGCTTTCCACGGTATCGACTCCGGCAGATAGTATTCCCTATCTGTACAATATATATGACCTGTCACTTAATAAGGATCGCCTTAGGACAGGCAACCGTTTGATAGCAACAGCTCTGAGGGCAGGCGACGATGCCGCTGTCCTTGATGTCGTGCGTCGCAATACAGTCATTTTCCTTAAGAATGACTCGGTGCTCAACAGCCTTGAGGCGGTGATCCGTCACTTGCCTGATAGCGATGACAAGCGTGAGACCCACGTATTCCTGCGTCTCTACAAGCTCTCTCACTATGCCAATTCCGCCGACGACGATAAGCGGCAGGAGATGATTTCTTCCAGCATCCGTGACTACAACCATGTCCGCACGTCAGGTGATCTGCTTGAACGTATCGACCGGCTATTCTCATTATGTATATGGCTCAGCTCGGGCGTTGTCGGTGACTCGTATGCCGAATACATGAATCGTCTCGGAGAGTTTATCGACGAACTGCCGCAGACCGACAGCGGTGCCCTCCGCAACCTCTACCTGACCCAGAAGGCGCTGATGGCCGCAAGCAACGAGCACTTCGAGGAAGGGGTGAATGCTGACCGCGAGCTGCTTAAGATGATGGCCGATTACAAGCAGAAACACAAGGAGGAGGGGCGTATTTACCTTGATACCTCTACTAACGAATACCGCAGTTATGCGCGTATGCTCTCCAATTCCGACATCCTTTCCGATGAGGAGGTCGAGGAGGCTTATTCCCGGATCCTTGAACTCGCCATGAAGTCACCCGACGTGCGCGCCGACCTCAATTCCAATGATCGCGCCACCATGTGGTATCTCGTGGCCAAGGGTGAGTATGAACGCGTGTTGCCCATCATGAAGCGCCACATGGACCTTATCGACAGCCCGCGTTATCGTCGGCCTTTCCTTAAAAAGCTTATCCGTGTGGCAAACGCGCTTCATGATCAAGCGACGCTGCTCAGCGCCACCACTGCTTATAACGAGATACTCGAGGAGCAGATCCGGGCTCAGAGTGAGTCTAAATTCCGTGAGTTGCAGACTCTGTATGAGGTCAGTGACCTCCGCGAACAGAAGATACTGCTTGAGCGCGACAAATATGCCGCCGAACACGACGCCAACAAGATTATTGTCACCGTGTCGATTGTCGGATTTATCATCGTGGCCGTTCTGCTTATCATTCTTGCCATGATGTATTCGCGCGCACGCCAGCTTAACAAGAATCTCAAGCGCTCGTATGAGAAGGTGCAGTCCGAAAAGCAGTCGCGCCAGGAGGCTCAGCAGGAGCTGTCGGTGGCACGCGACCGCGCCGACACCGTGTTGCGCCTGCGCGAGACATTCGTGCGCAATGTCCGCCACGAGCTCTTTACCCCGATGGAGAATATCATCGGCTATTCGCAGCTTATTACTGACCGCCTCCCCGATGACTTGCGTTCTGAACTGGATCCCTACGTCAAGATCATCAGTAAGAACTGCTATCGCTTCTCAAAGACGGTCAATGACATTCTGGATATGTCGCAGATCGAGTCGGGCAACCTTTCACTCTCTCTGGCCGACACTTCGGTCAACGAGTTGTGCCGTGAGGTAGCTGCCGATGCCAAGCCGCGTCTGCATGAGGGGGTATCCATCGAGCTTGATCTTCCATCCAAGGATACCATGTTCATGACCGACCGCGCCATTGTGATACGCATGCTTAACAAGCTTGTCGACAATGCGGTCAAGTTTACCACTAAGGGAACTATAAAGATCGGTTATGAGACTGACCTTATCGACGACACCATCACCTTCTCGGTGTCCGATACCGGCATCGGCATCAAGCCCGAGCAGCGTAAATATATTTTCGAACCCTTCGTCAAGGCCAGCCAGTTTGCATCAGGCGCCGGCCTCGGCCTCTATATCGTAAAAATGCTTGCCACCATACTCGGCGGCGAGGCACGCCTTGACATAGACTACAACGAAGGCGCGCGATTTGTCATCACCCTCCCCCTCGAAGAAATCACCCGCGCCCACTAATCCCCCGGCCATCGGCAAACCAGGCGCATCGCGCCTCCCCCTGGTGAATACCGCCATCAAAAGCGGCGAAGCCGCGATGCAATATAAGCTTCCCCACATCATCGCCGCGTACGCGGCAAACCAGGCGCATCGCGCCTCCCCCTGGTGACATCAAAAGCGGCGAAGCCGCGATGCAATATAAGCCCCACATCGAGCCGCGTGTAGCGCGGCGATGGTGTGGGGTGA
>CAZIPQ010000083.1:0-6410 GCA_964541165.1 uncultured Muribaculum sp. | reverse complement strand
CGCGCCCCACACCCTCTCCACTCGCGCTGCGTAGCTGCGCAACTCCTCACCTCCGCACCATCAAAAGCGGCGAAGCCGCGATGCAATATAAGCCCCACATCGAGCCGCGTGTAGCGCGGCGATGGTGTGGGGTGATCGTCCAGTAGGGCAACGGCTCGGAGAGGTCGGCTAATCCCACATCCTTCCCCCGCCCTGTGACTCTAAACAATCCTCCCCGCCGCGTCAGCGGCAAACCAGGCGCATCGCGCCTAAACAAAATAGCCCGGGGTAAGCTCCGCGTTAGCAGGGCTTACCCCGGGTAAACATTCGCTCCATCGGAGCGCGACTGTTATCTCTTTACGGCGCGTCTCCTTATATGTCGCTCCACGATTACCGCGATTACGAAATACACTGCCGTCAACAGCCACATCATGTGGTATTGCGTCGCTACGTTCGACAGCGAGGCACCGTTACTGTCTATCAGGATGAAGCCATTCACACCCCATGTGGCCGGGATCAGGTCGGCTATCGTGGCCCAGAAGGGGCTCATGGCCTGATGGGGCCATGTCAGGCCCGACAGGAACAGGAATACCACCGAGGTAAATACCCATACAACCATCGAGGTCTCGCGCTCGGTGACCATTCCCCTGATCGATTCGGCCAGGAATGCCGACGCGAAAAGCATCGGGAACAGGAATGTCAGATACATCCACCATGACCCTACATGCGGCAGGTCAAACATCAGCGGCACATAGTGAAGCATATACACCATCAGCGGCAGATATATCGTCACGTAACACATCGTGCGTCCCAGTACGGCCGCCGATGCCGGCCCCGGAATATCCATCGGGTCGTGGCCGCCGTTCTGACGGCGCCGCTCGGCGCTTCCTCCGGCAAGCATGAATACACCCAGCATAAGGCTCTGCTGCATGATCAACACCAGCACTCCGATCATTATGAATGATGCGAATCCCTGGCTTACGTCGCCTAAGAAGAATGAATCGGTGCCCACCTCACGGTCACCTACCGATGATGCGGCAAATGCTATCGGCGATTCGTCGATTGTGGTGGTACGTATCTGTGAGCCGAGTTCCAGCTGTATGTCAGTTACCGCAAAGAGCACGCTGCGGTAGCGCAGCAGCAGGCTCATGTCGCAGTACACCGGCAGTGTAGCCTGCTCCATGCGTCCTATGCGGCGCGAATAGTCCTCGGGGATTACCAGTATGCTGTAGGCCTTGCGCTCCTTGAGCATCGTGCGTGCCTCGTTGAGGTCGTTCGCCGAGGCTACGATCTCGGTATGGGGCGAGGCGTCAAACATACTTATCAGGTGACGGCTGTCGGCGGTGCGGCAGTTGTCCACCACCACCATCGGCACGTCGTTGACCAGCTCCGGATTATATATCACGGTGTAGATCACCGGATAGGCAAGCGGCAGCAGCAGGAAGAATATAAGCACTCCCTCGTCGTGCACCACCATGCTGTAACGCTGTATCCAGGTGCGGAAAAATGTCGAAAACCAGCTTTTTATTGCGTTCATGACTTATTGACGGATTAGGGTAGATATACGGGTTTTGCCCAGTGCTTGCGCAGATGCGGCAGTCCGAAGAAGGGAAGTATCGTGAATACCATCAGCGCTACAAAGTCCTGCCAGCAGTAGTATACCTCGTAGCCGTTGAGGGCCACATTGATATATATCAGGAAGTAATAGCGTATCGGCAGGATGTAGGCGAATACACCTATCGCCGGATACATGTCCTCGACCGGATAGGAGAAGCCTGCGAGTGAGAAGGCGAGGATACCTATCAGCGACGTGACTGACAACGCGAAGCGCAGGTTGGGAAGCGCCGTCGCAACGACCACGCCGAATGCCTGGCTTGCCATCACCAGCAGCACCATCGCTCCTACCATCGCCCACGGGCTGCCGTTGAGCGGGAAATGTTCGTAGCCGTAGAGTATGCTCTGGATGAGCAGACCCACCGTGAGGAAGATCACGAACTGCGGTATCAGCTTGCCGAGCATGAAGTACAGCGGCGATCCGCCGGCCAGCTCAAGCTCGCGGTCAGAGGTGCCGCGCTTGATCCCTTCGAGCAGCGTGAACACTGTCATCTGAAATATGATGAGCTGCAGCAGGCAGGGGAGAAACGAGTTGCCGAGATATATCGTGTAGCTCATCCACGGATTGCCTATGCTGTGGGTCTGTGGCACGACGGGCTGAAGCAGGTTGCTGACAAGCTCGCCGTTCACGCCGGCGCTGACAAGTGTCGTGGCCACGAGGCCTCCCGACGAGGTGACCGCCGTCTGCTTGAAGCTCTTGAACGACAGCGTGCCGGGAATGAAGTAGGCCATGTTGCAGTAGAACGTGATGGCTGTCTCTCGTCCGGCCACGGCATCGGCCTCGAAGTCGCGCGGGATCATGAAAAAGCCGTATATCTTGCCCTCCTTGAGAAGGTTCATCGCCGAGGAGTAGTCGTTGACTTTGTAGTCGACGCTTACATTTTGGGAAGTGTTGAGGTTGCGTACCACATTGCGTGATACCGGAGTATTGTCAAGGTCGACCACAGCCACCGGCGACTGCTCGGGCAGGCCGCTGCTCATCAGGTTCAGGAAGAACCAGGTGAACACAAGCGGGATTGCCACCATGGCCAGCAGATAGATCGGACGGCTTACAAGCTGCCTCACTCCGCTGCGTAGCGAGGCAGCCAGGGGATGTAGTCTTTGATCAGTCATTGTTTTCGAGATATACTATTGACATGCCGGGACGGAGCTCGGGAATTGATTCTACCGGACGGGCCTTGATCTGGAAGGTGCGGCTGTCCCATTCGCCTGATGACTTGGTCGAACGCCACACGGCGTAGCTGCCAAGGTCGCGGATGTAATACACCTTGACTTTTATCTTGCGCTTGTCGAGGGCCGGGATCATGACCTCGATCTCCTTACCCATGGGCAGGTCGTTGAGAAGTTCCTCGCGTACATTGAAAGTGACCCACTTGTCGGCCATCTTAAGCACATTCATGATCGGGGCGCCGAGCGACACGAGCTCACCCTCGTTGGGATAAATCACGTCGATCACTCCGTCGCAGGGTGCGGTCAGATACTGGTCCTGAAGGAGTGCCTCGACCATCATCACATTGCCCTGGGCGGCGTCCACGAGTGCCTGGCTGCTCTCTTTGTCCTCTTTCTGCGCGCCTGACTTGGCAAGGGCATACTGGCTCTGGGCTGCGCTCTCGCCGGCTACGGCTGCGTCATAGGCGGCCTTGGCCTCGTCACGCTTCTGTTCGCTGATCACGCCTTTGTTGTAGAGCGATTCCATGCGGTTGTAGGTCTTTTCGGCTATCGAGCGGGCCGCCTTGGCCTGCTGCCACAGATCGTTGGCGGCCTGTACTATCTGTACGCGGGTGCCGGCGTCGATCTTGCGGTTCTGTGCGGCGGTGGCCTCTTTCATCGACTGTGCCTGATAAAGCTGTGCGTCGGCTACCGACGAGTGTATGTGTACGAGAGTGTCACCGGCGTGTACCTCGTCACCCTCCTGTACGTAAAATTCCATTACGCGGCCGGGAAGTTTGCCCGACACCTTTACCGAGGTGGCCTCGGCCTGTCCTTCGACTACTTTTGGCGCGGGCTTCAGGAATACGAACCCGATGAATGCTATCAGCGCCATTACTATGACTGTGATTGCGAGAGCCGCGATCAGTCCTTTCTGTCTCTGCTGTTTGAGTTCAGCCGACGGCTGTTGTTGCGTTGCCATGATTATGAAGTGTTTTTATTTCTCGTTATTGATGTATTGTTCGTAGTCCATTGTGCCGAGTGCCTTGGCCAGATATACCTTGCACAGGTTCACGTCAATCTCGGCGTCGATATTTTCTGAGTGGGCCTTGAGCCATGCGGTCTGGGCCTCCATCACCTTTTCCGAGGTGCCTACGCCCTCCTCATAGGCTATCTGGGCGTTGCGCAGGTTTTCGTCAGCGCTGGCTATGTTGGATTTGGTGAGCATGTAGGTCTTCAGGGCCTCGTTGGTCTTGAAGGCTGCCTGGCTTACCTGGAGGTTGATCTTCTCCTTGGCATCCTCGAGCTGAAGCTTCATGATGTTGACCTCCGACTTGGCGGCGCGGTACTTGTTGTAGTTGCCGCCCCAGTGCCAGATGGGGATGCTTATCATGGCGCCTACCGAGAAGGCTCCGTTGAATTTGTTTTTGTAACCGTCATACATGTTGGGGTTGCTGAACGACCATGCGCCTATGAGGGCTACATTGGGCAGCATCGATGACATGGCCACCTTGCTCTGCTGTTCGGTGATCTTTACGCCGAGTTCGAGGGCGCGCAGGTCAGGACGCGAATTGTACACGTCGGCCATGTTGTAGGTCTTGGCTACCGGAGTGTCCTTGACATTCGGATCATTGTTTCCGGCCAGGTTGAGCTGGGTGTCGACGGGAAGTCCGCATATCTGGTTGAGGGCCATGCGGCACAGTGAAAGTCCGTTCTCTACCTTTACCATGTCGACCTGGGCCGAGTTGAGTTTCACATCCACGCTGAGCAGGTCCGATTTGGTGGCTACTCCTTCGGCTATCATCACCTCCACATCGTGATGCAGCGTGTCGAGCAGTGCGAGATAGCTTGTGGCAAGCTCTTTCTTGGCTTCGAGCGACACTAATTCCCAGTAGGCTGCGTCAACGGCATAGATCACATCCTCGGCGCCATCCTCGTGCATTGCACGGGCGAGCTCCTCGGCATACTTGGTGATCTTGTTCATCGCCACGATCTTGCCGCCCATGTACACGGGCTGGGTCAGCGTGACGGCTCCGAAAAACACGTTGTGTATGTCGTAGGTCATTGCCGACTTGGGCAGATAGGCCACCTGCTTAGGGATGTACTGTCCGTCGGGTCCCTTGACAGGTATGCCGTCAGGGCCGGTGACAAGGCTGAATTCATATCCCTTGCCGTCGAAATCCTTTATCGGCAGAAACTGGTCTTTGTCGAAAATTGACAGATTTTTCTGATTGTAAGTGTAACCGCCGGCAAAGTCGATTGAAGGCAGATAAGCCGCAAAAGCTTCCTTTTTCTGGTAGCCTGCGGCCTTGATGCGCTCTGCGGCGATACGCATCTGCTTATTGTTGTTGACCGCCATCGTGCGGCATGAGTCAAGAGTGACTACATCCTGTGACTGGGCGCTTGCTGCCATAGGGGAGGCCGCCAGTATACCGGATAATATCAATGCAGGTGTGAAACGCATAGTTGTGTCCCTCGTTAAATTAGGTTATTAATAGAAAATAATGATTACAATTATAACCTACACCGTGTATCAAAAGTTCAACGGGGCTGATGGCATTGTTGTAATTAGTTAAAATTAACATATTGTCGAAATATTAATAACTTATTAGCATTATGTCGTAAAATATTGTTAATTTTGCGCCCGTAATTTGCAATCGAAAAAACATAGATGAAACTTTCAGGAACTATTGACTTCAGGCCCAAGTTGATTTCGGCCTTGCGTCATTACAGTGTAAGCCGCTTTAAAGATGATCTCGTTGCCGGCATCGTGGTCGGCATTGTGGCCCTTCCGTTGGCCATCGCATTTGGTATCGCGTCGGGTGTGAGCCCCACGATCGGTCTTATCACCGCTATTATCGGTGGTTTTCTCGTTAGCGCATGCGGAGGTAACTCAGTGCAGATCGGTGGTCCTACCGGTGCGTTTATCGTAATCGTTTACAGCATTATCCAGAATTACGGTCTGCAGGGTCTCGCCATAGCCACGCTGATGGCCGGCCTGATCCTTATCTTGCTCGGACTTTTTCACCTCGGCACGGTGATCAAGTTTATTCCGTATCCTATCGTGGTGGGATTTACCAGCGGTATCGCGCTGACGATCTTCTCTACCCAGATCAATGACTTTTTCGGCCTCGGTCTTTACGACGTGCCCAGTGAATTTCTGTCAAAGTGGGGCGTGTTTATAACCCATTTCGGACAGACTCATCTGCCCACGCTGCTCGTAGGCATCGTGTCGCTTATTATTATAATAGGTGTGCCGATGATCTCGAAAAAACTTCCGGGATCGCTCATCGCTATCATTATCGTTACGGCCGCCGTGTATTTTATCAACGGTATCTATCCCGGTCTCGGTATCGAGACTATCGGTGACCGCTTCGGTTCGCTTCCTACCGATATCCCCGAGCCTCAGGGCTTCGAGCTGTCGATGAACACCATCAACCTTCTGCTTCCGTCGGCATTTACCATCGCCATCCTGTGTGCCATCGAGTCACTGCTTTCGGCAACGGTCGCTGACGGTGTCACCGGTTCACGCACCAACAGCAACACCGAGCTTATCGGCCAGGGTATTGCCAATGTGGTAGTTCCGTTCTTCGGCGGTATTCCCGTCACCGGTGCCATTGCCCGCACGATGACCAACATCACCAACGGCGGACGCACCCCCGTGGCCG
>CAZIPQ010000082.1:0-10856 GCA_964541165.1 uncultured Muribaculum sp. | reverse complement strand
CTTGTCAGCAGCTTCAAGCGAATGAGGCTTGCCGATATCATGCCACATTGTACCCTCCGGGGCCTTTATACCATGAATATATGATGTGCCACAGCTGTCTATATAGAAATCCGTAATCGAAAACGGCTGTCCGGGGCGATATTCCGTAAGTCGCTTTATTACCGGGGGGCTTATGACATGTATTCCGTTAAAAGCCATCGGAGTATAAGCCTGCGCTTCAATACCATCGGGACGCACGGCCCCTGTCGCGGTATTAACCCAGCCATGCATTCGCATATCATCATCCCACAACAGCTTTCTTGAGGTATCGCGTGAGCTTACGAGCAGCGAGGCATCAGCCCCCGAGGCCACATGCGACTCATACAACCACCGCAAATCCACGTCGGTCACGATATCAACATTATGTATCAGCACCGGTTCTCCCTCAAGCCACCGGGCAGCCTTGGCTATTCCGCCACCCGTGTCCATCAGGCGTTCGCGCTCGTCACTTACACGTATCCGCGCGATGCCGAAGTTGGCGTTATCCCGCAGAAAATCAATTATCATATCGGGAAAGTGATGCACATTGACAACAACGTCATCAAACCCCGCATCACGAAGACGTTCCAGTACGCGCTGAAGCATGGGCTTTCCTGCCACCTCGACAAGTGCCTTAGGACGGCTGTCGGTCAGTGGACGCAGACGACTACCGAGCCCTGCGGCAAATACCATAGCCTTCATAGTCTCACATCAATTCCAAGTTCATAATGTGTCAGCCTCACGTTTACATCAGGGAAAAGCCTGTGCAGATGGGCAGCCGTATGTTCGGCACAGTACACTGACCTGTGCTGACCGCCTGTGCATCCGAAACTTACCATAAGGCTATTGAACCCACGGTCACGGTACACTCTCACCGACTCGTCGACAAGTCCGTAAACATGTTCAAGGAAACGCGGCGCACTCCCGTCACGGTCAAGGAATTCAATCACCTCCGCATCGCGGCCGGTAAGCCGTTTGTACTCCTCGTAACGTCCGGGATTGTGAATACCGCGGCAATCCATCACATATCCGCCGCCGTTGCCGCTCATGTCGCGCGGGATACCGTGACGGTTATAGCCGAAGCTTGCAACCCTGACGGTAAGACCGGCACCATCCTCATCCGCCGTCATCCTGTACTGCGGGAGTTCAGTCATACGGTCAAGCAACGCGGAAAGATAAGGCAAGTCATCAAAACTGTTCTCACGCAGCAACTGCGACAGATTGGCTATTGCAAAAGGTATGCTTTTCAGAAAATGTGGCTTCCCCTCGCTATATCCTCTGAAGCCGTAGGCTCCAAGCACCTGCAGCGTACGGAACAGCACGAAATAAGGGAGCCTGGCACTGACATCAGCACGATCCACAGAAATATAACGTGACGCACTCTCAAGATACACCTCGAGGAGCTCGCGGCGCACTTCATCGCTGAACGCGGCCTTGGCCTGCCAGAGAAACGACACCACATCATAGAGCCACGGGCCGCGCCGGCCACCCTGGAAGTCAATCATCCACGGAGAACCGTCGTGAATCATCACATTGCGCGACTGAAAGTCACGATACATGAACGTATCGGCCACTCCGTCGAGAAGTCTTGCGGCAAGACGCTCAAAGTCATCTTCAAGGGCCGGCTCATCGATCTCCAGACCCGAAGTTTTCAGGAAGCAGTATTTGAAGTAATTCAGATCCCACATCACCCCGCGGCGGTCAAGAGTTTCAACCGGATAGCACCTGCTGAAATCGAGTCCTTCCGCGCCGCGCCACTGAAAGTCGGGCAGCAGACGCATCGTGGCCTCAAGCATCGGCATGGCCTCCCGGCGGTCATGCTCTATGAGCTGGAAAAGTGCGGTATCACCGAGGTCGCTCAACAGATAGGTCATATTACCGTCACCAACCGCCTTTACCTCAGGCACAGGCAAACCCTTTGCCTTAAAGTGACGGCAAAGATACAGAAACGCCTCATTCTCCCGGCGGTCAGTACCCGCCACGCCAATCAACGACGGTTCGGGGCCAAGCCGGTAATACTTGCGGTTGCTCCCGGCACCGGGAATACGGGTCACTACCGCGTCATGGCCGGTAACGGCATAATATAGTTGCTTTAGCTGATTTTCCATAACAAGGGGTATCATTTTCGACAAAATTATCAATAATTCCGTGAATAAGTAGTACTTTTGTAGCACAAATTAGATTATCACACCACTATGGCAAATGTTTCCGCACGTGGCTCAGTGATGCCGGCATCGCCTATACGACGCCTTGTACCGCTGGCCAATGCCGCTAAAGCACGTGGCACCAAAGTATATCATCTGAATATCGGACAGCCCGACGTTCCCACCCCACAGGCCGGACTTGACGCACTCAAGCATATTGACCGTAACGTACTTGAGTATAGCCCGTCGGAGGGATTGCTCTCGCTGCGTCAGAAGCTGCAGCAATACTACAAACGATTCAACATCGAGGTCGATCTCGATGATATCATTGTCACCACAGGTGGTTCCGAGGCCGTGCTGTTTGCATTTCTTGCCTGTCTTGATCCGGGTGACGAGATTATCGTTCCCGAACCCGCTTACGCCAACTATATGGCATTCGCCATATCAGCCGGCGCCAAGATCGTGACCGTACCGTCGAGCATCGAGGACGGCTTCGCCCTGCCCCCCGTCGAAGAATTTGAAAAACTCATCACTCCCAAGACAAAGGGTATACTCATCTGCAATCCCAATAATCCTACCGGCTATCTCTACACGATGAAAGAGATGCTGCAGATACGCGATCTCGTCAAGAAATACGATCTTTTCCTCTTCTCCGACGAGGTTTACCGCGAATTCTGCTATACCGGAGCGCCCTATATCTCGGCATTCCATCTTCCGGGTATTGAGGAGCAGGTAGTACTTATCGACTCGGTGTCAAAACGCTACAACGAATGTGGCATCCGCATAGGCGCATTGATAACCAAGCACAAGGAGCTTAAGAAAAACGTGATGAAGTTCTGTCAGGCACGTCTCAGCCCTCCATTGTTGGGTCAGATTGTCGCCGAGGCCTCGATCGACACTCCGAAAGAATACATGCTCGCCACTTACAACGAGTATGTGGAGCGCCGTAAGTTCCTCATCGACCAGCTCAACATGATCCCAGGCTGCTACACCCCCATACCAATGGGAGCTTTCTATACTGTCGTGCGCCTGCCGGTTGATGATGCCGACAAATTCTGCGAATGGTGCCTTGAGCATTTCGAATACGAGGGCCAGACGATATTCATGGCTCCGGCTTCAGGCTTCTACACCACTCCTGGAAAGGGTCGTGACGAGGTGCGTATGGCTTATGTGCTGTGTAAGGAGGAGCTTGCCAAGGCAATGAAAGTACTTGCCGAAGCTCTTAAGGCATATCCGGGACGCACGATATGAGCTACGAGCGCTTTATAGCGCGCCGGCTACGACTCTCAGGCAGCCGCAGAGGCGCCTCCAGAAACGTGATTATCGCCATCAGCGGCATCGCACTCTCAATGGTGGTCATGATGATCGCGCTATGTGTCGTACTCGGATTTAAGGAGCAGATAAGGGCTCGAATCACCGGATTTGACGGCCATGTATCAATATATGCCGCCGATGATGACTATTCCGCCACCGATCCCCTGCTCGATTTCAGCGGCAAGCTGAAAGAAGTGGTTGATGACAAGGACCGGTTTACATCGGCATCAATTGTCCTGCAGCAGCCCGGTATTCTTAAAACCGACTCGGCTTTTCAGGCAATAGTGTTCAAAGGGGTCGGAGAAGGCAATGCCTGGCGCATAGTAGCCGACAACATTGTCGACGGAGAGCTGCCGGATTACAGCGATCCGGACAACCGTAACCGGGTCAACATATCACGCGTCATAGCCCGGATGCTGCAACTGAATGTCGGCGACAAAATCAATGCTTATTTTTTTATAGGCGATGCCGTCAAAGCCCGTAAAATAGAGGTAGCATCCATATTTGATACGAATTTCACCGACTATGACCGCATGTATGTCTACACTCCGCTCCAGTTCACCCAGGGGCTCCTGGGAGTCGACGGCAATGCCGGAAATAAGGTAGAACTGACTGTCGGGAATATCGATGAGATAAATGATGCCGCGATACATCTGCACTCCGACATGATGACCGCCGCCTATTCAGGCGAATTACCGGGCTCTTACCGCATAGGCACCGTACTTGAGAGCGGCATGATGTATTTCAACTGGCTCGAGCTGCTCGACACCAATGTAGTGGTAATTCTCATACTGATGATGCTCGTATCGGGCTTCACGCTGGTGTCAAGCCTGTTTATCATCATACTGGAGCGCGTCAGCACAATAGGCATCCTTAAAGCTCTCGGCGCATGCAACCGTTCACTGCGTCATATATTTGTGTTGCTTGGCTGCCGCGTCATCCTATGGGGCATGGCGATCGGTAACCTTGTCGGCATATCGCTTATGCTGCTGCAATACTACACCCACTGGCTGCCGCTTGACCCCGAGGCATATTATCTCGATTATGTTCCGGTGACAATCAACTGGTGGTATCTTGGCGCACTCAACGCCGGAGTATTCCTTATCGCATGGAGCATCCTGCTGATACCGTCGGCCATGGTAGCCCGGATCTCCCCTGCTGTAACAGTCCGCTACGAATAACAAAGAGGGGCCGTGCGCACACAGCCCCTCTTGTATTTTAATAGTGTCACTCCGCTTATTTGCCGTAGCGACGCTGCTCCTCCTCTTTAAGAGCATTAAGGACTGACTCCTTAACCTTTATGATAGTGCCGTGCTTGTGTCCGGCAGGTATCGAAATACGATCATCAATCGGAGTGAAGGTTTTGAAATCGGTAGTTGATACGGCTCCGAAACGTGCCTCACGATATACATCGAAATAAATGAGCCACTCGTCGCCTACCTTGATGGCACATGCTCCTTCGGAATATGTGGGAGCAAACTTCTCGCTCGGGTCAGCATAGGGGCCTTCAGGATCAGTGGCGCTGACACAGAAGAGGTCGCTATAACCGGGCTTACGGTTGTCCTTCACGATAAGCTGATACTCGCTGTCGCCTGTCTTGGCGACAAAGCCGTCGATCGAGTTAAATCCCGGATCATAGAACGGCTTGTAAGGCGCAAAGGTCTTGAAATCCTTGGTGGTGGTATAGAACAGACGGTGACACACATTCTGTCCGAGAGTATCGGCGGCGGTGTACTGCTCTTCGGGGATTGACGATGACCACACGATCATATACTGTTCGCGGGGCTCGTCATAGAATATTTCCGGAGCCCACACATTGTCGGTCTCAACCCCTTCCATCACGGGGATCACCTGCTGTTCGCTCCAGTTGATAAGATCCTTTGACGAAGCGTAGCCGAAAGCCTTCTCTCCTGACCAGGCAAGTGTCCACACGAGGTGGAAAGTACCGTCAGGGCCCTGTACGATCGACGGATCGCGCATCATCGATGCGGGAGCATATTTTGCCTGCTCCATGGTCTTGGAGTGGGTATTGTAATATTCAGGTACCTTATTTCCTATCTCGGGGGTGAGCCAGGAGCCCTGAATGCTGTCCCACTTGTAGCCGTCGTAGCTGTAAAGCAGATGCAAGCCGTCAAGAGCCGGTTCACGGTGGCCGGTGAAAATGTAAACTTCGCGTTCATTGTCGTTCGATGTGCAGGCGAATACCGCACTCGACAGGATGGTACCGATGATCAGTAATTTAAGGATAAAATTGTGTTGCATGACTGAATGTTGTTAACATGGCGTTATTTCCTGACAAAGATACAAACTTTCTTCTTAAATCCATGACATCAGTATGATAACTTTTCAATAGGCATATAAAAAGAGCCGGCTTGCAGAAGCCGGCTCGTATAAGGATTTGTATTGTCCGTGACAGATTATTTCTCGTCTTTCAACCAGCGGTTAAGCCAGCGGAAGAACACGCGCTGCCACAATACGGCATTCTGCGGT
Organism: uncultured Muribaculum sp.; assembly: GCA_964541165.1. GTDB lineage: Bacteria > Bacteroidota > Bacteroidia > Bacteroidales > Muribaculaceae > Muribaculum. Next base: position 4,890 of record CAZIPQ010000082.1, on the reverse strand, counting down.
TTGAGTATCCAGTGGTTCTCATCGGGGAATATCAGCATCTCAGCCGGTATACCGCGCAGCTTGGCGGCATTGAAGGCCATCTCACCCTGCGATGACAGGATGCGGTAGTCAAGTTCTCCATGAGTTATCAGGATAGGAGTATCCCACTTGTCGATGAAGCGATGGGGAGAGGTTGCGAATGAGCGCTGGGCAACAGCGTTGCTCTTGTCCCAGAAAGCACCACCCATATCCCAGTTCTCAAACCACATCTCCTCGGTCTCGAGATACTGGGCCTCGGTGTTGACAATTCCGGCATGGGCGATAAGACATGCAAAACGCTTGTCATGGTTACCGGCGAGCCAGTAAACCGAATAGCCACCGAAACTTGCTCCGCAAGCACCTATATGGGCAGCGTCGACATAAGGCTTTTCCTTCATATAGTCAACAGCGCTGAGATAGTCACGCATGCACTGGCCGGAATAGTCGCACGATATGGCAGCATTCCACTCGGTACCGAAGCCGGGCAGACCACGGCGGTTAGGCGCGATGACCACATATCCCTCCGAAGCCATAAGGGCAAGGTTCCAGCGATAGCTCCAGAACTGGCTTACAGCCTGCTGCGGGCCACCCTGGCAGTACAACAGGGCCGGATACTGCTTGCTCTCGTCAAATTTCGGAGGACGCACTACCCATACGGTCATCACCTTACCGTCGGTAGTCGGAACGAGCTCCTTAACTACGGTAGGCATCTCGACCTGTGAAAGTATATCCTTGTTGATATCGGTAAGCTGAACCGGTTCCTGACCGGCCTTAACGGCATACATATCATTGGGAGCTACCATAGAATGACGCAATGCGATGACTGTACCGTCGGCCAACGGAGCCAGCGAAGCATAGTCATACTGACCGTCAGCTACGGTAGTCACCTCGTGAGTAGCGACATTTATATTGAATACCGGAGTACCGCCCTGATAAGGTGCGAGGAAGAAAATTGATTTTCCGTCGGGAGCCCATGCTATGGCATCAGCCGTATAGTCCCAGTCGACAGTCAGATCGGTTTTTTCCTTGCTGGCCATATCCATTACGAAAATACGGTTCTTATCGCTCTCGTAACCGTCATGCTCCATGCTCAGCCATGCGATCTGGCTACCGTCGGGTGAGAACACAGGAGCTGTATCATAGCCCATCATACCCTCGGTAAGATTGGCGGTAGAGCCTGATTCAATATCATATGCATATAGATCGGAATTGGTCGACAGGGCATACTCCATGCCGGTCTTCTTGCGCGACACGTATACGAGAGTGCGGCTGTCGGGCGACCAGGCGAATGACTCTACACCGCCGAAGGGCTTCATCGGAGCCTCATAAGGCTCGCCGTCCATGATGTCGACGACATTGGTCACCTGCTTGCCGTCAAAGTCGCCGAGGAAGGGATGAGGTATTTCAGTAACCCATTCGTCCCAATGCTTATACATGAGGTCATCGATTATACGGCCTGTGGCATCGGGCAGATCGGGATATACGTCCTGAGCGGTGCGCACACTCTTTATATTGGCGATCATCACTATCTTCTTCTCATCGGGCGAAAAGAGGAAGCCGTTGACTCCGTTTTCGACAGCGCTGACACAACGGCGGTTGCTGCCGTCAGCCTCCATCACCCACACCTGAGGCTTACCGTTGTCGGGATATATGAAAGCGATCTGCTTGCCGCCGTTGATCCACACGGCATTTGACTCCGACGACGGGGTGCGGGTAAGACGGGTAGCCTCACCGCCTGCAACCGGCATCACATAAAGGTCGTTGTTGCTACGGTTGGCCTCGACGCTCTCGTATGAGATACCATACAGCAGCTGGGTGCCGTCGGGCGACAGCACAGGGTTGCCCATGCGGCCCAGCGCCTCAAGCGCCTCGATGTTAAACTTTCCGTCAGTGCTCTTGAATTCGGGTTTATCGATTATCGTTTCATCAGCCTGCTGATTGCTGCATGAGGCCGACGCGATAAGTAGCGCTGACATAATTACAGGTTTAAAGTAGTGATACATAAAATCTGATATAGTATAATGTGATATAATAATTGACATGATTATACTGCAAATATACAAAATGTCAATTGAATGTCAATATAATTTTGGCTCACGGATACTATTTTTATCGGCGAAATTATTATTTTTGCATATAGAATTACAGATCAGATCACACCTTATGGATACCACCCAACCACCATATAATAATTCAGGCCGCCGGAACCAGCGGCAACAGGCTATATATGATACAGGAGGGCGCGTAATGCCTCAGGACAAGGATGTCGAAGAAGCTGTGCTTGGCGCCCTTATGCTTGAAAAGGATGCCTACACGACCGTATGCGACATCCTGAAGCCGGCCAGCTTTTACGAGCCGGCTCACCAGCGTATATATGAGGCTATACAGACTCTCGGTGCCTCGCAACAGCCTATCGACATGCTCACCGTCGTGGAGCAGCTGCGTCTCAACGGAACTCTTGAAGAGATCGGAGGCCCGGTAAAAATATCCGACCTGACCTCACGTGTGGCTTCAGGAGCCAATGTGGAGTTTCACGCCCGTATCGTGGCGCAGAAGTATCTCGCCCGTGAGCTTATCTCGTTTGCCGCCGCAATAGAGGGGAAAGCTTTTGACGAGAGCAACGACGTCGACGACCTGCTTCAGGAAGCCGAGGGCAAGCTCTTCGAGATATCGCAGCGCAATGTCAAGAAAGAGGTGACACAGATTGACCCCGTTATAGGTCAGGCGATAGAGCAGATCCAGATTGCCGCCAACCGCACATCAGGCCTTAGCGGACTCGAATCAGGATATCATGAGCTCGACAAACTGACCTCGGGATGGCAAAACAGCGACCTCATCATCATCGCGGCACGTCCGGCAATGGGTAAGACCGCGTTTGTCCTTTCCATGGCCAAGAACATGGCTGTGAACTACAACATCCCGGTTGCCATATTCTCGCTCGAGATGTCCAATCTACAGCTTGTCAACCGTCTTATAAGTAATGTCTGCGAGCTTGAGAGCCAGAAAATCAAGTCAGGTCAGCTCACCGACCTGGAATGGGACCAACTCATGTCGCGCGTAAAACACCTGTACAGCGCGCCCATGTTTATCGACGACACCCCATCACTCTCTATATTTGAACTCCGAACAAAGGCACGCCGACTGGTACGTGAGCATCAGGTCAAGTTTATCATCATAGACTACCTGCAGCTTATGAATGCCTCCGGCATGAAGTTCGGAAGCCGTGAGCAGGAGGTCAGCATGATATCGCGTTCACTCAAACAACTCGCCAAAGAGCTCAACATTCCTATTGTGGCCCTGTCACAGCTCAACCGTTCGGTGGAGTCACGTCAGGGTGGCGATGGCAAGCGCCCGCAGCTTAGTGACCTCCGCGAGTCGGGCGCCATAGAGCAGGACGCCGACATCGTATGTTTCATACACCGCCCCGAATACTACACCCGCTCGTCGGAGGATGCCAACGGAAATGACATCCGCGGACTCGCCGAATTTATCGTGGCAAAGCACCGAAGCGGTTCGGTCGATGACGTAAAAATGCGCTTCAAGGCCAAATTTGCCCGCTTCGAGAACTGGACCGAGGACTCCGGCGACATGCTTGGCAGCGGAACAGTGGGTTCAAAGCTAAATTCGCTCGGAGATGACCCAATAGGACCAATCCCCTCATTTTCAGGAGGTAGCGCCGATATAAGCGGAAGCGCCGATGACGGAATCGCACCTTTTTAGAAAAAAATTAAAGAATTTACGATGTTTTTAAACCTTTTTTGATGTATCTTTGTTTTAGTATCATAAAACGAACATTAACAAACTCAACTATTTCAACGTTATGAAAAAAGCATTATTAATGATTGCCATCATGCTCGGTAGCATGACCGCTTTCGCCCAGTCAGTAAACAAGAACGAGGTGAAGAAGCTTCAGAGCTTTATCGCACAGTCAGCCGAAAAGGGAGGTACTAACGCCACTGCCCTTAAGATAAGTGACATCAAGGATCCCTCAACTTGGGAAGGTGTTACAGTAGCAGGAGGCCACGTTACAGCCATCGAATGGAAGGACAAGCACCTCGCAGGTGATCTCGACCTCTCAGGCTTCACCGCTCTTACCAAGGTTGACGTATCACGCAACGCTCTTACTTCTGTTTCAGTTGCCGGCGACGCTGCTCTTGCAGAACTCAACGCTTCACGTAACAAGCTTGCCGAACTTACTCTTGACGGCAACACAGCTCTTACCAAGCTTACAGTATACCGCAACCGTCTTAGCGACCTCAACGTATCAGGTACTCCTGCTCTTGAGAACCTCAACTGCTCTAACAACCTCTTCGTTGAACTTAGCGTAGCTAACGCTGCCAACCTTAAGACTCTTAACACTCAGGGTTGCCACCTCGAAAACCTCAACGTACAGGGTTGCGCTAACCTGAAGAACCTCTACTGCGGTTACAACAAGCTGACCAGCATCAACCTCTTCGGTGTTGAGAACCTTCAGAACCTTAACATTGACGACAATGAGATCGAGAACATGATCGTATCTGGTCTGCCCAGCCTTAGCACTTTCATCTGCAGCGACAACCGCATGGCTTCTCTTTCACTCCGCGACTGTAACGCTCTTCTCGATGTAGTTTGCTCTTACAACGACCTTACCAGCTTCTCTATCCAGAACTGCCCGAACGTACAGTATGTAGACTGCTCTTACAACGACCTTACCCAGCTCACCCTCAGCAACCAGACTTTCCTCCAGCGTCTGATCTGCAACAACAACCAGCTGACTATGCTCGATGTATCATTTGACCAGGCTCTTACTTACATCAACTGCCGTTACAACTACATCACTGACTTCCGCACAATCGCCTGTGACAACCTTCGCATGGTGGCTTGCCAGTGGAA
>CAZIPQ010000081.1:8306-10950 GCA_964541165.1 uncultured Muribaculum sp. | reverse complement strand
GTGATCCACGGGCCACCGGCAACATATCCGTTAGATACGGCGACTTCAAAAGTCAGCCCGACCTCACGAGCCTTCCGTGCGGCATATTTCAGATCTTTCCACCACTGCGGCGACATTGACGGTGAAGCCCCGTTACCATTGCCGTGAACCTGATCATAAAACACCACTCCACCAACTCCGGCGGCCTTGAATGCCTCAAGGTCAGCATCTGTACCTTCCGGAGTAGTCTCTGTCTCGCCATGAAACCACCATACTTTAGTGCGGGCATTATCAGGAGGTGAAACAAACTCATCCCATAAACTGTCTATATACAGAGACTCAGCATGAGCTGAATAAAAAATACCGCTAACGAACAATAATATTGCTGAAAAACGTAACATCGGATGATGGCTGATTTTTATGATAAACAAATGTAGCAAAAAAGTCCGGAATTTTTGATTATCTTTGTAAATTTAAAAGAACTGATCTATGGACTTCAAACTTGAGTCAAAATATAAACCCACGGGCGACCAGCCGCAGGCAATCGACGAACTCGTCGAAGGCCTCAAATCAGGCACGAAGGCACAGACCCTGCTCGGTGTCACAGGATCGGGCAAAACCTTCACCATGGCCAATGTGATCGAGCGGATAAACCGTCCTACGCTTATTCTTAGCCACAACAAAACCCTTGCCGCACAGCTATACGGTGAGTTCAAACAATTTTTCCCAAACAATGCTGTCGAATATTTCGTCAGCTACTACGACTATTACCAGCCCGAAGCATATATACCATCATCAGACAAGTATATTGAAAAAGACCTGATGATCAACGACGAGATCGACAAATTGCGTCTCGCCACGACATCCGCACTGCTGTCAGGACGCCGCGACGTGATCGTGATCTCATCGGTGTCATGTCTATACGGTATAGGCAATCCCGAGGATTTTCATGCAGGCGTGGTAAGCATAAAGGTAGGACAGAAGATTGCAAGAAACGTATTTCTGCGCAAGCTGGTCGACGCACTTTACAGCCGTAATGAAACAGAACTGGGACGAGGCAATTTCCGCGTAAAGGGCGATACCGTTGATATCCGGCTCGCTTATGAAGAGATCACGCTTCGTGTCATCTTCTGGGGTGATGAAATTGAATCTATCTCCACAATTCATGCCGAGGACGGAACGTCGCTCGGAACTCACGACTGCTTCAACATATACCCTGCCAATATATTTGTCACCTCGCGTGAGCGTGTAGGCCAGGCGATAGCCTCAATGGAGATTGATCTCGGCGAACAGGTTGAGTATTTCCGGCGCGAAGGCAAGGAGCTTGAGGCAAGCCGCCTGTATGAGCGCACCACCTACGACATCGAGATGATACGCGAGATAGGCCACTGCTCGGGTATCGAGAATTACAGCCGGTATTTTGACGGCCGCGAGCCCGGTATGCGCCCATTCTGCCTGCTCGACTATTTCCCGAAGGACTTTATTACCATAATCGACGAGAGTCATGTCACGGTACCTCAGATACGCGCCATGTACGGTGGTGACGTGTCACGAAAGATGAACCTTGTGGAATATGGCTTCCGATTGTCGGCGGCTCTGGATAACCGTCCTCTTAAATTTAACGAATTTGAAGCGCTGACCAACCAGACGATATATGTCAGCGCGACTCCGGCCGACTACGAACTCGAGAAAAGCGACGGTGTGATCGTGGAGCAGATAATACGTCCCACCGGACTTCTCGACCCTTTGATTACAGTCAGGCCGTCGCTTAACCAGATCGACGATCTGCTTGAAGAGATACAGCAGCGCATCGAGCTCAATGAGCGTGTACTTGTCACGACCCTGACCAAACGCATGGCCGAGGAGCTGAATGACTACCTGCTGCGACTGCGTGTAAAAGCCGCTTATATACATAGCGACGTCGAGACGCTTGACCGAATAAAGATACTCGACGATCTGCGGTCAGGAGTGTATGATGTGCTGATCGGTGTCAACCTGCTGCGTGAAGGCCTTGACCTGCCTGAAGTGTCGCTTGTCGCAATACTCGATGCCGACAAGGAGGGATTTTTGCGTAATCACCGCTCCCTGACCCAGACCGTGGGTCGTGCGGCCCGAAATCTCAACGGACAGGTCATAATGTATGCCGACAAGATCACCGACTCGATGCGTCAGACTATCGAAGAAACTGAACGCCGCCGCTCGATACAGCTCGCTTACAACGAAGAGCACGGTATCACCCCCACCGCTATCGTAAAAGCCCGTCAGGCGATCATCGGTATAGACGAGGATGATGCCGACCTCACTCCACGCGGCCATGCTACATCGGCCTCACCCAAGAAGCGTGTCAAGGAGGTCATTCCATATATTCAGGAATATACTACCGATGTGAATATTGCGGCCGATCCCGTCATCCCATATAGGAACCGCAACGAGCTTCAGCGCGCCATCACGCGACTGCGCGGCGAGATGGTGGAAGCAGCCAAGCGTATGGACTTTATGGAGGCTGCCCGCATGCGCGACGAACTTATGAAAATGGAACAGCACCTCTCTACCCTTTCTGCTGACTGATCATGGACAAGTACAACGTTACAGACTGGCTCCCTACCTCGGCAAAAGAGGTTGAGGCTCTTGGATGGGATTATATCGACGTCATTCTGTTCAGCGG